>JAGHBQ010000112.1 GCA_021160945.1 Thermoplasmata archaeon | reverse complement strand
TTTTTGACTTCCTCGGCGAATTTTTTGGTGGCACACTCGGGATTAAAGGCACACTCGTTGCTGACGCTCTTATATGCTCGTGAATTAAATGCGAATACTCCTCTGTCAATACTCTTTTTGTTTTGACTGATAAAGTAAGGGTCTAATCCGCTTTCCATATCGGCTATCATCAGGGTAAGAGTAGGGTTCAGTCCTTGCTCCTTCGCCACTCTTTTTATTGTCTCTTCCGTTGTCTCTTTTTTCATATCTACCTTGATAACTGGCAAGGGGTCGTCTGCTAACGCCAGGAAGGCATCGCAGGTGATATAAAGAGCGTAGCCGAGAAGTCCGCAAAGAGTTCCTAATAGCAGTAAGAATTTAATTTCGTTTCTCATACTCTTTTGAAGTATTTTGAGTTCTTTCTTTGGGCTACTTCTTCAGCGCAGTGCCTATGGAAGTAGCCCACGAACTCCTTTTTACCTTTTACTTCAATTGTCATCTCTACTCCGTTTCTTATTATTGGGGCGAGACACTTTTTACAGATGTGGTATGTTCCCATTCTCATATTTCTATTTCTGTTGGCTTAATAATATAAACTACATTCACGCTCCCATCTTGGTTATCTAAAATCTCCTTTTTGACTATTCCACCTTTCAATCGTATTTCTAAATCCTCCCCGAGTTCCAATTGACGGTCTATTGGGAACTTCCCGCTCACTTTCAGTAGATTTTCGTTTATAATTTTCTCCTTCATAAATTAATCCCTTAAAATAATTTTTAACTTGTCTAATATGCCGGCAATCGTGCCCATGTTTTTTAGCCCAAGCATATCCCTCGCAATCACATACATAGCCTTCATCCTTTGACCAACTAACGATATGATATTTCCCTTTTTTTGATTTACTGGGAACTCTCCATTGAAACACAGGTTTTGCCGGCACTCTTATGACCCTCATAAAGGAACATCACTTTCTTCATTGATTACAGGAATATCTTTATCTTCTATTTTCTTGCCAGTAGGAGGAACAAAACCATCTTCCCCTTCTACCCAATCAGGAGCGGTTAGGTATATAACATCTTTCAATTTTCCTCCTATCATTGACTTTATTATCCAAACCTTAACCTCTTTACCTACCCAATGAGAAGTCTCGTCTCCATAAGCATCTATCAAATAATTGATTGATGTCTGATTAAATGTTAAGAGTTTTTCTCCATTCCTTGTCTCTACTTTGAAAACACATCTGTCTCCATAATCTCCAGAGACAATCTGTCCGCTGTCTTTGATTGTAATAATATCCTCGTTTTTAATATCTTCTCCTTTTTTAGCCCAATCTCCTTGAATTGAAACTTTTTTTTGAACCTTCATATTTTTTTAATTCTATTTGTCTTTGCGACCTTTTTGGCTCTTACTTTTGACATAAGCCGAAGCGGATAACTGGCTTGGTCAGGTTTTGCGTTGGGATTTTCATTTTCCCAGATTTGTCTTGCCATCCTGAATAAATTATATTTATCCTCTACTTCTGTGAATTTATATCCCCTCTGATTCCGATGATAACCAATCTGCAAAATCGCTAACCTTCTATTCTGCCATTCCTTATCAGTAATCCCTAACTCCTTATAGTTTATATTTGCGTGGCTATATGCACTTAACTGCAACTTATATTCTTCCCAGATGTTTTGACCTGTTTTAATATCAACTATCCAAATTTGTCCATCTATCCTGTAAATTCTATCTATTGTCCCTGCATAGTCATCGCCAAAAACTGTTATCTCATTTGCAAGCAATTCTGGCTTTGTTATATCAAGCCACTCTGTAAAATCCATCACTGCTTTATATTCCTCGGGAGTGAGTTCTTCTAACTCCATCGTGGTAGGATTGATAAACTTATCTTCCATCGCTACCTCTTTACCATCATCAATCATCTGAGTGGCTTGATGAATTTTTGAACCTTTTTCACCTGCTGAAATCTTTATCGCCTCACTCTCCTCCCAACCTTTGTTTGCCAGCCATTTATAGAAAGCAATCCCTTTAGGATAATAAGAACTAATCCAAGTAACAGACGGGTAAAAAATATATCTGGGTAAATTTGTTTGAGAATCTATAACTGATTTTGCATACCACCTCTCATCTAATGTAGTAATTTGAATAATTTTTTCTTTGTTTATCGTTTTAACTTCTCTAATTTCTTTTTTCATTTTGTTAGGGCGAATTCGGAGAAGAAGGACTGCTGGATAGCGAACCTCCTTCTCCTCCGAATAACCACCAGTTTTTTATTTTTTTTAACGACCTTTTTGTTTTTCCCGCTCTGCTTCTTCGGAGAATTCCCAATCATCTTTAGAAATACCTTTTCTCCAAAGTGGCGGGATGTCCCAATAGTCAAAACCTAATCCGCAAACTCTGACTATTTCGTTTATTTGTTCTCGTGTTAGCATAGTTTTTTTTACCGACCTTTTTGGTTTTTAGGAGTCTCCTTCTCCTCGACCTTTTTTAATATCTGACTAATCCTGCCTGTAGTAATGCCAAGCAGGTCAGCGACTTCTCTTAATTTCCAGCGTTCTTGTCTGACGAGGATTGCTATTAACCTTTTTTGTTTTTCGTTTATTTTCATACTTTCTTTTTAGTTTCCGTTTACTATTATAACAGGTTTTTAGGTTTTTGTCAAGTCCTCTTGGTTTAGGTTCTTTTTAATTCACTTTTAATATAACACGGGAGGGAGAAGTTGTCAAGCCCCCCCCTATAACAGAATTAAAACAAGGTCTTTTGAGCCCGGAATCTCCTTTACCAAGAAGGGTCTCTCTAAACTTCCTTCTATACACGCTTCGCAAATAGAGGTTTTTTCCCCTTTGTAATAAGCCCAGTATAAGTCTTCCTCGTCATGGCATAGAGGGCAGGTTTCTCTTTTTGCGTATTTTAGTTTGAGTTCCATATTTTTGTCGGAATATTTTTATTTTTGCAAAACTCCTCATAACTTATGCCCGTTAAGATTGCCTCTTCTAAAAACTCCCTTGTTAAGTCCAACCCCTTTCCTCTGGGATATTTATTGTCTTCACACTGCCCTATTAGAAATATTATTTTTCCAAGTTCGTCAAAAGAGGGTATCCAAACTTCGTCGTTGTCAAACAATACTTTTACCCATTCTTTATCTTCAAGGTATAAGATTTCTATTTTTTTTACCTTCATACATTCGCTTGGTCTCCCCAATAA
>JAGHBQ010000016.1 GCA_021160945.1 Thermoplasmata archaeon | reverse complement strand
CCTTCCGCCCGGTGGCGACGTTGACGCCGTCCCAGCCGCCGTAGGGGTTCTCGCCGGTGAGGCGGACCCGTGCCAGCCGGCCGCTGACCTTTACGACGTAGACCTTGCCGATTTCGACTTCGTTCTTCTTCATCATGCTTTCCTTTCCGTTGGGGCCCGATGGGCCGGTTTACAATCCCAATTCATCACACACGCGGTTGAAGGCGTCGTCCCCGCCGAGGGCCTCGACGAGCTGCTCGGCGAACCATTGGATTTGCCGGTCGACCTGCTCGTCGCCGCAATGGGCGGGCTGAAGGTAGGCCACGATGGCGGCGACGGCCTCGGGCGACATGCAGTCCTGGACCAGGTCTCGCAGTTCCTTGGCGGGGTCGGTTGGGTCGTTCGTAGTGTTCATGTTCGTTCCTTTCGTTCAGCGGCTCTGGACGATGGTAATCTGGAACTCGCTGCCGTCGCCGAGGCGGCAGACGAGGCCGGCGTTGCGAGTCAAAACGCCGGCTTCTTCGAACGTTCGGACGCTCTCGATGTCGTCGAAGCCGTCCAGGAGTCCGAGGCGGTCGCGGTCCAGGGGGTCCATATAGGGGATTTCCTCCAGGAGGTCCTTCAGTGCGTCTTGCAATTCCAGTTCGTTCATCGTTCGTCTCCTTCGTCTTGGGGGTCAAAGGTCCGAAAGCGGCAGCAGCCGCAGGTACGCGTCGTGGATGTCCGAGTTCGTTCCCTCGTGGCCTTCGAGGAAGTAGAAGATCATGTCGGCCGCGGAACGGATATCGTCCTCGTCGTTGGCTTGGACCCAGTGCTTTCTGCCATTGGGCACTTCCGGGCTGAATAGCTCGGCCAGCAGGTATTCGCCCCGGCGCTGGATGGTGGCGATGCACCGGTTGTTGTCGCTGGTGAAGTCGATTCGCGTGGTCTTCATGGTCGTTCTCCTGCAGTTGGGCGGAGCCGGTCACCCGACCAGCTCCGCGAGGTTGAAGTCGGCGTCGTGCGGCTGGCCCGCCCAGTTGGGCAGGGTGTAGACGCGGAGGTTCCAGGCGGTCGCTCCGAGCTCGGCGGTCAGCTGGATGTGCTCGGCGAGGACCTCCCGCCAGTCCCGGCTGGCCCGGCCTGCCTGTCCGGCAGACAGGCGGGCGTCGACGTTGAGCTGTACCCACCCGCGGCCGGGGAAGAACGCCTCGTTGATTGCGGTGGCCTTGGCCAGCGGTCCATAGGTTCGCTGAATGGCCTCCATGAGCTTGTTGCCCGTGACGGTCTTGCTGGTCGTGGTGTTCTGCATGGTTTCGTTCTCCTTCTTCGCGGTTGCCATTTTCGCGTATCCCATTGTTCACGCATGACTTACAGCATGTTTTGGCGACATCCAAGGCAAAAAACATAAAATTAGTGCAGATTTTTCGCGTAATATCATGCGAGAGGGTAAAGACTTATGACAACTGGCGAAAAAAAAAGATCCCCGGCGCTACCGCGGCCGACGGTCCGTTTGCCGTGGGGCCGCCCGCGGAGCGGCAGGGCGTCTCGATCCCGCAGCGTTGACGGTCGAGCAACTTGCGCGGCTGCTGGTCGTGCCGGCGGAGAAGATCCGTATTCATGTTGCCGCGGGCGTGCCGGTGACGGCAGGTGGTCGCATCAACCTGGTGCACTATGCCGCCTGGCTGAACCGCGAGCTCAGGAGACGCGATGGCGATTGATCCGTCCAAGCTGACACAGACGGAACTGCTACAGCTTGTCAATGCCACGCCGCTGGGCGAGGTGTTGACGCGGTCGCGATTGCGTCGGCAGATGGACGCGGGGGCGCTCCGCTTCGGCGACGGTACGCATATTCACCTGGTGCGATACGTTCGCTGGTTGATCGGCGAGCTGGATAGGTCTCGGCCGGTGAAGGTAGATTACATCGAGGCCAGGCGCCGCCAGGCCCAGCGGAATCGTGCCGCGACCAAGGCCGCCCAGGACATCTATCCCATCCCAGAGATCGAGGACTACGATCGCCGCCGGCAGTGCGCCGAGTCGTTCCGCCTGTTCTGCGAGACGTACTTCGCACGGGCCTTCTGGCGAGCGTGGTCGGATGATCATCTTCGTGTGATCGCCAAGGTGGAGCGGGCAATCCGCGAAGGCGGTCTGTTCGCCTTTGCCATGCCGCGTGGCAGCGGCAAGACGACACTGGCTCGCTGCGCCGCGCTGTGGGCTATCCTCTACGGCTATCGGCCATTCGTGTGCATGATCGCTGGAAGCCACGACAACGCGCGCGAGCTGCTGCGTCCCATCCGGACCATGATTCTGGAAGAACCGCTGCTGTTGGCGGATTTCCCCGAGGCCGTTTATCCATTTCGATGCCTGGAGAACTCGTCGAAGCGCCAGCTTCAGCAGCACATTCAGGGGCGACTCACACATGTATATTGGGGTCAGGAAAAGCTTGTCTTCCCGACTATTGAGGGCGAGCACCTGCCCGCGGCGCTCCGGGATGACGGCTACGAGATCAGTCCGTCGTCAGGTTCGATCATCACCACGACTAGTTTGGACAGCAACCTCCGTGGCCAGCAGCACACGCGGGCGGACGGATCGGTTATCCGGCCATCGCTGGTGCTCCTGGATGATCCGCAGACGCGGGAATCGGCCCGATCGGCCGATCAGACCCGCAAGCGGCTGGACCTGCTGCACGGCGACGTGATGGGCATGGCCGGGCCGGGCGAGTCGATCTCGGCGCTGCTGACCTGCACGGTGATGTACGAGGACGACCTGGCTGATCAGGTACTCGACCGCGAAAAGAATCCTGAGTGGGATAGTG
>JAGHBQ010000162.1 GCA_021160945.1 Thermoplasmata archaeon | reverse complement strand
GAGTTATTCTCGTCAAACACATACTCATTTCTGTTTGGTAAAAACGCCAACGCATTTCTGTCCATTAGTTTGGTGTTGTATTCTGTTATTCTTCTGTACGAACTACCTTTGTCTTCAACTGAATATACGTCTTCAAGCGCATAACCAAGACCACTGAAATCGGCCAAGTCAGAGTGTATAATGTATGATAAGTGTTTGTCACAGAACATCAGAATGTTGTGTTGTTTGATAAATGTCTGTATCCATTCCCATAATGATATGTGAGAAGGTGTAACAACATTTTCAAATTTTACAGGTTTAGCGACATCCATCAAATAGTAGTCAAGATCGAGTGTTTTGGTAATCTCATTTAAGATTTGAATCGCACTCATATCGGCAAAATGTAAGTTCAAGTAAGTCGACTTCAAAATACTAGTCGACTGATCTTCAAACTTACACTGAAATACTGGTTTGTTACTCTTGTCTTCATTCTTGGTAACTGTCAAAATCTCAAAAGACTCTGAGTATAGATGTTCGTTAAAGTCTTTGTACGATATCTTTATTGAACCACTATTGATTGTTGATAGTTCTGAAATACCACTAAGATCAGAAAAAGTGATATTTCCAATTTTTGATGGTCTACCAAAGTCAATCTGTAAATCGATGATAGTATTCGGTGGTAAGAGATATCCGTTCAGTAACACTTCCAAGTCATAAAGATTAGATGACGTTGAGTGACTGTAACCTATTTTTTTAGAACTCATTACGAACCTTGTATATCACTAGTTGATTTTCTCAACCCATCAATCATAGAGATAACGTCTTGAATGTTACTGACTTTTGGGACTAATATTCTGTTCTTTTCAGAGTTCTCTTTCTGAGTTCTATCTTCTGCGTATCTTCGTATAAATTCGGCTTTATCATTTTGATTGTCGTTGTTCAATCTAATTGTCATATACGAAAACAACGCATCAGCAACAGATGAGATGATGTCATTATCATACGGCAACATCCAAATAAAGTTCGCTTTGTTTATCATCACAATCACATCGGCATAGTTTTCGCTACCATATCGATCGTAAGCGATTATCTCGAGTTTGTCGTCGTTATTTATCTTAATGAATTCGAAAAAGCTGAAGTTTTCTCTCACTAAGTCTTCAATACCATCATAATATGCAGAAAAATAGTCTTTTGTTTGGTAAATTTCTCCAGAGAGTTCAGAATCTCTATCTTCGTAAATAAACGCTTTGTTATTCATTAATAGCCTTTATTGGCTCTTGTAGCCTTTGAGTATTTATAAATATTGTAAGAGGTGATGATATGAGTATCAGCAAAGCGAAACGCTATCAATCAAAGAGAAGACGATCTAGTGGTTCTCGATTCAAAAGAGGTTTTTACGCTCCTCTAAATGAAGAGAAGTATCAACAACCCACAGATAGAACGATGAATAAGGGTATTTTACCCGAATACCGAAGCTCATATGAGTTGAAGTTTATGAAGTGGTGCGATATGAACCCAGAAGTAGAATATTGGGGAGTCGAACCATTTCCAATACCATATGTGAAACCAACAGACAATCAAGTACATCGATATTTTCCAGATGCGATCGTAAAATTCAAAAATGGTAAGAACTTCTTAATAGAGATCAAACCAAAAAACCAATGCCAAGACCCTGTAAATCTCGCTAAATGGGATGCGGCTAAAAAATTCTGTGAAGGTAAAGACATCGACTTTATCGTAATGACAGAAAAAGAACTTGGAATAAAATAAGGACATAAATGGCTTCAATAAATGACATCATAAGTAACGTACAATCAACAAGATGGCAGAAGGCTGACGACTTCCAAGTTGAGATTGCTCCAACAAATAAAGTCGACAAACTAGGTGTAAAAAATATTCTTGGTATTGACGCGGCTGGCCTTTGGGACAAATGTGTCATATCTTTCAATACACCAGAAATAACAAATCAACCATTAGAACAATATTTAGGTGGAGAGTTTAGAGTAACGCTAAGTAAACCACAAGCTTTTAGATTTTCTATGAGATTTAGAGATTTTGATGCGGGTGAACTCAGAAGATATTTCCATACGCTTATGGCTTATAGTTTTTACAACTACCCTGCAGATTCACATATTACAGTCAAAATTAGAAGTACCGACAACGAAGTCGTTATTTTTGAATCGAGCACTATAACGATAGAAAATGTTTCGAGTATTGAATTTGATAGTCAAGGTAATGCGATACAAGAATTTTCAGTTGCGTTCGTAAGTCCTAAATATTCAGATTCATTCTTAGTAGATCTTGGTGGTAAAGAATACATTGAGAAATTCCAAGGACAATCAAGCGATTCTGGATCAGGTAGTTCCGGTGGTTCAACTGTGAATACACCAAAACCATTTGGTTATGATGGACACTAAGGACACTAAGGACACTAAGGACACTAATGAATATTTTTAAGAACGCTGCGAAGAAAGCGAAAAACTTCATCGATACAATTAAGAAAGCGACTAAGAAGACCAAACAACAATTTGTAAAGAGTTTCAAAAGAAACTATATGAGTACTAAAACACCCAACTCATTGAAAGCCGGTTCTCTAATCGCATTTGAGTATAACGCAATCGATCAAGACTCTAAGTATGATAAGAAGCCGTTCATAGTCTCACTTGGACAATCTAAAACGAACAAAAAACACATAATTGGTCTGAACATCAATTGGATTAAGTCAGAAAAACAGAGAGTTCTTTTAGCGTCTCTTATAGTAGAGATGTTGACTAAAAAGAATGGTAAACTTGAATATGATGATGTGAAACCACTAATCAAAAAATTCGAAAATAGTCCGATTTTACGTCAATACGCAATTAGAAGAATGTCTCAAAAGGTAATCAAAATGCCGACTGATGTCTACTTGAGAGCTGCCACAATGATAGGACCTGACTTCTCAAGTTGAGTAGTTACATCTGACTCCAGATAGGCGACATTGGCGAAGTTTGTTTGAACTTACCATTTTCATAGTGTGGTGTTCGGATATATTTTACAATTTTCTCTTTATTTTTGAGTAATTCGAAGTTGATTTTCTGTTCTAACTTACCCATCCCCATTTTTCCAACTTCCATCAAAATATTTCCTGGTGTTACATAATTTTTGACTTCTGGGTTGAAACACATCCAAAGTTTGTATTTGTTGTAGTGTTTCCCAAGTGGATAAAACTTACCATCAATTTGTCTAGATATATTTTGGACAAACTCCTTATTCATTGATGAGAAAATGATCGTCTGTTTAGACTCTAAACTTTCGTTAAATGCGTCATTATTCGCAACATCTCTAAAAATAGTTGAGACTTTGTCATTTCTTCTGTATAACTTAAACTCATCATTCACAACAAGTGGTAAGACTTT
>JAGHBQ010000124.1 GCA_021160945.1 Thermoplasmata archaeon | reverse complement strand
GTTCAGGTGGGAATAGTTTTGATGAATTAGGACCTGGTGGTTCTTTTGGTTTGTTAACAAAATCAGTTAACAAACCAAAAGAACCACCAGGTCCTAATTCATCAAAACTATTCCCACCTGAACGCAATCCAACTATCTTAGCATGTAAAGGATAAAAATAAGTTCTCCCATCTTTTTCTACTTTTCTTCCAGGTCTAACTTCAATCTCACTACCTACTTTTAATTTTCCTTGCGTGAGTACCCCACCTAAAACACCACCAACAATGTTCTTAGGATCTGAACCTGGTTTGTTAATATCAAATGACCTTGCAACAAGCATTAAAGGTTCTTTTGATTTATCTCGTTTTGGTGTAGGTATGTACTTTTCAATAGCTTCAATAACAAAATTAATATTAACGCCATGCTGTGCACTTATAGGAATAATTGGAGCATCTTTAAAACCAGTTTCTTCAAGAAAATCCTGAATTTGTTTATGATTCTTTAAAGCTTCTTCAGAAGTAACCAAATCAATTTTATTTTGAATAACAATAATATTCTTCACACCAATAATCTCTAAAGCCATTAAGTGTTCTCTTGTTTGCGGTTGAGGGCACTTCTCATTCGCAGCAACAAGTAATAAAGCACCATCAATAATTGTTGCTCCAGAAAGCATTGTTGCCATCAAACTTTCATGCCCTGGTGCATCAACAAAAGAAACTTTCCTTAAAATTTTAGTCTCAACATTACATTTAAGACATTTCTTATTAACCGTAAATTCACCGCATTTTGGGCATTTTCTTAAAATTGTATCAGCATAACCTAATCTTATTGTAATCCCCCGTTTTAGTTCTTCTGAATGGGTATCAGTCCATTTCCCACTTAATTGTTCAGTTAATGTTGTCTTACCATGATCAACATGACCAAAAAGTCCTATTGTCACTTCTGGTTGTAGTAGCTTATTACTCATCTTTCTTATCACTTGCTTCTTCTTCCATTAAAGATTTTTTACCTGCTTTACTAATTTTAAGATTAATCTGTGAGATTTTATCATGGATTGTGTTTCCAGCAACAGTTTTTCTTATTTTAAGACCTTTTTCTTTGGTTTTGATCCCAACTCCTTTTGTAGAAAGAATCTTTTTTCTGCTTGTTCCCCGATTATCTTTTCTCATAGGAAAACCGCAATAATCAGAGCCACCTGTAATTAAAAATTCATAACCTGCGAAACCACAGTCATTTCCGTTAATCTTCTCACCAATTACTTTTCCTAAGAAAGCTTTGGCTTCTTTATCCTTAACCTCCTTTTGAAAGCTTTTTCCGGTTTTTGAATCTCCGATAACTAATTTAAATTCAACCATTTAAACACCACCTTATCAACAAAATTTTAACATCATTTAAATATCTTTTGTGTTAAATATCCAAATTTTGCACTTCATTGGCATGCTGTGCAATGAAATCTCTTCTTGGTCCAACCAATTCCCCCATAAGCATTGAAAATACCTCATCCGCTGCGATAGCATCTTCAATATCTATTTTCACAAGAACTCTTTTCTCCTGATTCATAGTAGTTTCCCACAATTGATTTGGATTCATTTCTCCTAATCCTTTGTATCTTTGTACATAAGTGCCATCTTCACCAACTTGATCTAAGATGTCTTTTAATTCGTCATCAGAATAAGCATAATTTATTTTCTTGCTTTTTGCGATCTTATACAAAGGTGGCTGAGCGATATAAACATAACCTTTTTCAACAATCTCTTTCATATATCTGTAAAAGAAAGTTAAAAGTAAAGTTCTTATGTGAGCTCCATCAACATCTGCATCTGTCATAATAACAATCTTATGGTATCTAATCTTATCTATATTAAATTCATCTCCAATACCAGTGCCTAAAGCAGTAATTAAAGAAACAATCTCATTGTTGCTTAAAATCTTGTCAATTCTTGCTTTTTCAACATTTAAAATCTTACCCTTTAATGGTAATATGGCTTGAAATTCCCTGTTTCTTCCTTGTTTTGCAGAACCACCAGCAGAATCCCCCTCCACAATAAAAATCTCGCATTTTTCAGGTTCTTTATTTGAACAGTCTGCAAGTTTACCAGGTAAAGAAGAACCTTCTAAGATGGTTTTTCTTCTTGTCAAATCCCTTGCCTTTTTAGCTGCTTCTCTCGCTTTTGCGGCCATAAGGATTTTTTCTACAATTAATCTTGCAGTTTTGGGATTCTCATCAAGAAATCTTTTAAATTCACCATAAACAATAGAATCAACAAAACCTTTCATCTCTGAATTTCCTAATTTTGCTTTGGTTTGCCCTTCAAATTGTGGATTTGGTATCTTAAGTGAAATAACGGCAACCATTCCTTCTCTAATATCATCTGAACTAAGTTTACTCCCATTAATGTTAAGTTTGTTTTCAACAATATAATTGTTTACAGCTCTTGTAACAGCTGCTTTAAAACCCATAACATGAGTTCCACCATCGGTAGTGTTAATATTGTTTACAAAAGAATATAATGTTTCTAAAAAGCCGTCATTATATTGAATTGCCACATCCAGCATTTTATTTCCATTTATTTTTTCAAAGAAGATAGGTTCGTGCAATGGTGTTTTAGATTGATTCAAATGACTTACAAATG
>JAGHBQ010000057.1 GCA_021160945.1 Thermoplasmata archaeon | reverse complement strand
CCTTCATTTCGACTTTCGAGGGAAGATTAAACTCCGCACACAATTCATGTGACGCTCCACTCTCGATCCGATCGTCGAATTCGAGTGCAAACGTTTCGGTTTTATCTTCATCAGATATCGTTTTCAAAAACGGGCTGATCTTCCAATCGTCTAATTTAACAAGAGTTGCAGTCATGACGATCTTCTCTTTCGTAACGATCTCGCTTCCATTGTTGCAGATCGTTATGGTCGCATCAGAGGGAACCCCAAGTTTCAGTTGGGATGTGTCGATCGATTCGACATAAGGACGCTCAGGCGGCACCCACGGGGTCGTTGGTTTCTGTTCGGACGGTTTATCGCCGCCGATGCAGCCAAACGCAGAACATACTATGGCAAGTGTGATTATAATTGCGGTTATGTTTCTTACTGTGATCTGGTTGCTTGCTTTCACAATTGCTATTGCATCACCCAATCATATAAAACATTTGAAGCATTTGGTGGGGTGGGTTCGTGATCTGGTGCCAAAGTGATCAAAGCATTTATGTATTACTGGCACTGTATCTGGTATGTAGCCATGCCAGCGGGGTAGGGTAGCCAGGATATCCCGTCGGGCTCATAACCCGAAGATCGATGGTTCAAATCCATCCCCCGCTATAATGCACGCAACGAACATCCGACTGCGCGATTTTATTTTCACGGACAACGACTGGATCTTCGCAGCGTCCGGTTATGATCATACCGGGGGCGTGCAAGCAGTCCTCAGATACATACCTGATCAGGACGGCGATCGCGAGATGGGCGGTGTCAGGTACCGCAAACTCGATTTTGACGAGTCTGGCGAGTTTCTGGAGAAGAACCGTCCTGCTTGGAAGTTCCGTCTTCCCGAAGATGCGATCTCAAAGGTTCTCAGGTCAAATGATCGCATACTCTCCCTTGTAAAGGAGGATCCGCGGGTCGCTGTGATCGTTGACGTGCTTAAGAGTGCTGGAATCCCGATCGATAAGATGGGGGTCACGGGTTCGATGCTTCCAGGATTGCAGATCGAAGGTTCGGATATCGATTTCGTGGTGTACGGGCGATACTGGTTCCTTGCGAGAGACGCAATTTTGCAGGAGATTTTGAGAAACAAGGGCATAGACGAAGGTGGAGATCCTGGAAAGGATTCTGACAAACTCGAGATCACAGAGATCAGCGAGGAGATGTGGCACCAGATCTATGTGAAGAGATTGCCAGAGATCTCGTTTGAGGAATTCTTAGCCCATGAATTGCGGAAAGGGAACCGGGGCATGGTGGGCGGTACGTATTTCGATCTGCTCTTTGTCCGTGACTGGGATCAACTGCCAGTTACACAGGAGCGCGGAGCCGATCTGCGGCGGTGCAGCTTGACCGCGCGGGTTCTAAGCGCAGATCTTGCATTCGACAGTCCCGCGGTATACGAGATCGGCCATCCGGTCGTATCCAAGATCCTCTGTTACACGCATACTTATGCAGGCCAGGCGCTGGCTGGAGAAGTTGTTGAGGCGCGGGGTATGCTGGAGGATGTGCGCGGCCAGAAGCGCCTCGTTGTCGGGACATCGCGTGAGCCGGTCGGCGAGTGGATGCGGTCTCTTGATCTGTTGGGTCGCGCCCCACAGTCAAAGGAGTGACTGGGGCATAATAGGTTAAGCGGCAATTGTCAGAAGCGTCCTATAAATTGAGACGGAATTTTTGATTTTTTTTGTAGTGGTCAGTTGGATGCATAACAACGCGATTGACATAAACGACATCGTTAGGGAATACAACCACGGAGGATCGATTTAAAAACTCCACTCTCCGCGTCCTCCGTGGTTAAATCCGGTGGCTTTTACACTTGTGTGGGATCAATTCGACCACAACAAATTTTTGACGTTTTCACAGAAACTCGACATCTTCATCGACCGGCGCGGTCATGGCATTTCCATCGTGAGCATCGATCATGATGCTGCCATTCACACATTTAACCTCCCAGACTGGCAGGTACACGAGGTCCATATCGAGATCGATGTCCTTTGCCAGGGGTCTCACGGTCCTGTGCTCGGTGACGATGGCATCGCCCGATGTGCTGGTGGTGGCTATGTTTTTTGTGTTGCTCTCGATCGCATCGTTTAGTATCTCTTCCCGGGCTTCGACTTTCGGCACGGTCGGGCTTTTTACCGCGTAATCCTGACAGGGAATAGATATGGAATCGCATACCTCCTGCAGGTACTCATGTTTCTCCCTGTTCAGGGCATTGATCGCGCCAGAGCCCTCTGATGACAGGTGTATCGTCTTCGTCTTGTGCTGCCGGTACGTATCGATGACGTATCTATAATTCCAGAACGGTACAAACTCGATGGCAGCACCGAGTATATCGCTGACGAACCCCCTCGCAGTCGCGATCGCACATCTCTCATCCACGCGCATGGCCGCGCATCGAAGCTGCAGCGCATCACGCGAATCATCTGCGATCTCGATGATCCCCGGCATCCTGCCAGCAGAATGCCCATGAGACTCAGGGTACTCCCGAGGCTCATAATCTTGATACTCCTGAGACTTCTGGCACTCCTGACCCAGAAGATCATAACATGCGCCTTCTGCCTCTGCAAGCATCGCCTTTCCGATGCGAATCTCGAGTTCGGCACGGCCCCACATCCTGATGTTGTACCGATCCGCGAAGCGCACCATCTGGTCAGTAATCTCGTCAGATATGAAGAGCGCATCGTAAGCTCCCTGCACGGCATCTGCGAAATACCGCAGATCGGACTCTGTCCCGCCATACTGAATACAGGTCATCCTCCCGTCCTTCGCAACGACCAGATCGGTTCGCGGACGGGTTCCCCGGATCGGGGGGTTCACATCGTACCCCTGCGAGCTTATAATATTTGTAAGAAGATCGATTAAGATTTGTCTGTTCATCGCCTGCACCTCACACACACCCCTACATATTGAGCAGTTCACGGAGGCTATCGTCTTCCATCGGAGCTGGTATCGCTGAATGTTTGCAGTTCATGACCGCTTTCGCAAGTTTGCGGTACACATCTGCGATTGCGGAGTTGGGAGCATTTTCGAGCACAGAGAACCCTTGGCGCTCACAGTCCTGCACGATATCGTCTTTCGGGATAAATGCAACGAGTTCACTTCCTATGCTACCCGCAAATTCGGTTATGATCTCTTCTTCTCTCGGGACATTCCTTGAATTACAGATCACGCCGCTAAGCGGCATCTTCAGTTTCAAAAGCCCTTTGCAGATGTTGTTTGCAGCATAAATAGGCATGTATTCGCCTGACGAGATGATGTATGCCTCGCTAACAAGCCCCTTTCGGATCGGCGCCACAAAGCCGCCGCACACGATGTCCCCTGGCACGTCATAGATCACAAGATCGCTCTCTGTAAGCACGGTCGTGATCTTCTG
>JAGHBQ010000181.1 GCA_021160945.1 Thermoplasmata archaeon | reverse complement strand
CATTCCAGCTGCTCCCTGATCGGCAGCCACCAATTCTGCTGCCCGACCATGCAGCCAGGCTCCGAGAGTTGCGGCAGAAAAACCATCCACCCCCTGCGCCAATAAACCACCTATCAAACCGGTCAACACATCACCGCTACCACCGCTGGCAAGGCCATCATTTCCGGTAGAATTGATATTGACCCGCCCATCAGGGGCAGCAATGACAGTACGAGCCCCCTTCAGCAGCAGGACAACGCCGTGTTCGGCAGCAAAATTTTGTGCAACCTCAAACCGGTTTGCTTCAATTTCCGCAACCGTTAATCCGGTAAGTCGAGCCATTTCACCAGGATGTGGCGTCAAAATGAGCTCTTTCCCTCTACGGTCAGACAAACACTTCAGTTGATCAGCCAGCAAGTTTAAACCGTCGGCATCAACCACCATCGGTACAGTGACCGTGGTCAGCAATAACTTTAACAGCTCAGCAAGCTGGTCACTCTGTCCCAAACCAGGGCCAACCGCTAATGCGTGTCGATCAACCAACAATTGTTCAATTTCCCTGTGTGCCTGCAAGGAGATCAAACCATTCTGATCAGCGAGAGAGCAGCTCATCGCTTCGGTCAGCTTCACTTCAATAATATCATGAACGGCCGCAGATGTTGCAACCGTCACCAATCCACAGCCACTCCGTACCGCTGCATTCCCCGCAAGAGCGGCAGCACCAGTCTTTCCTGGGGAACCAGCCAGAACTAACAGATGGCCAAACATCCCTTTGTGTCCAGCAATGGAACGGTCAGGAAGAAGAGCCTGAACATCCGTCTCATCCAACAGAGCGACCTGGCTGGAAAATGCTTGCCGACCTGATGCTGGAATACCGATATCAACAACCTCAAGATCACCAACATAAGCTGCCCCAGGATAGCTGCCATGACCAATTTTAGCATGGTCAAAAGTAGCCGTCAGGTCTGCCTTTACCGCAACACCACAAACCCGGCCGGAAGAGCCATCGACACCGGATGGGATATCGACCGCAAATACCGGAACATTCAACTCATTGATCAGAGTGATTGCCGCAGCCTGCAATCCGTGGACAGTGGATTTCAAACCTGTCCCAAAAATGGCATCCACAATAAGGGATGGTGCCGTTTCAACAAAGGCGGTTTGCAACGCAGCGGTATCTTCAATATAACGAATCGGAACTCCCAACTGCGTGATGATATTTAACATAACCCTGGCATCACCGGAAATTGCTTCCTTCTCGCCAAGAATTACAGTTGTCACCTGCCAGCCGGATTCGGAAAGGATCCGTGACATGACATAGCCATCACCACCGTTATTCCCCTTACCTGCAACAACCAATACCGGACCGGGAAAATGGGTAGCAAACCGATCCGCAAACCAACGGCTGCAAAAACGGCCGGCATTTTCCATCAAAACGGCCCCCGGGATACCGACTTGCTCAATCGCATAGCGGTCAAGCGCCATGACCTCACTTGCAGTACAGAGTTGCATTAATCCTCCAGAATAACCGTGGCAACTGCATATTCGCCATCGTGAGAATAGCTGAGGTGAGTTTTAGTGGCACCTAGTGCGGTCATCAATTCGACAGCACGGCCAGACAGTTCAAGGGAAGGGCAACCGAGAGGATCAAGCACCACACAAACCTGCTGCCAGCTCAAACCATCACGTAATCCCGTTCCCAATGCCTTTAAAAAAGCTTCTTTAGCCGCAAACCGGGCCGCCAGATGTGGAGCTGGATCCCGTTTTTGCAGCGAATAGTGCCGTTCCTCTTCACTGAAAATCCGTTCCAGAAGCTTATTTCCCGGTTCGAGAAACTTTCGAAAGCGCTCACTGCGAGCTAAATCAGTTCCTATCCCGATGATTGCCAAAGTTAACCTTTTACCAGTTCCAGCATTTCTCGAACCGCCCGATCCATCCCAACCAACGCAGCGCGGGAGATAATACTATGGCCAATGTTAAACTCTTCAATTCCCGGCAGAGCAACAACCGCCTCAACATTACGATAATCGAGTCCATGCCCGGCATTTATCCCTAGGCCAAGGCGGCGGGCAGCACTGATTGCCAGTTCAATCCGCCCCAACTGCTCACGGCGACCACTGGCCGTCGGGACGTCACAATACATCCCGGTATGAATTTCCATATAGTCAGCGCCAACCTTATGGCTCGCTTTGATCTGCTCAATATTGGGTTCAATAAACAGACTGACAATAATTCCTGCCTGTTTCAGCAGAGCAATTTTTTGTTTCAGCGTATTTTGCAGAAGAACAACATCCAGCCCTCCCTCAGTGGTCAATTCATGACGCCCTTCAGGAACCAGAGTGACCGAATCAGGAAGGGTTTTCAGTGCGATATCAATCATCTCATCAGTGATTGCCATTTCCAGATTCATCCGGGTTTTGATGGTTTTTCGTAGTATTTCAACATCCCGATCCTGAATATGTCGACGATCCTCACGCAAATGAATGGTAATACCATCAGCTCCGGCCAATTCAGCCAGGACTGCCGCAGCAACCGGATCTGGCTCGGAAACTCCACGGGCCTGACGGATGGTTGCAATATGATCAACATTGACACTCAGCTTTGCCAATTTAT
>JAGHBQ010000178.1 GCA_021160945.1 Thermoplasmata archaeon | reverse complement strand
GCTGTAACTGCTGGTGATGAAGAATGCCAAAATTCCCTTATGGTTTATGATACCCTAGTTACTTTAGATGAAAAACTAAACGTTATACCTTCTCTGGCTGTAAGCTGGGAAGCATCCAATGATCACAAAACTTTTACTTTTAAACTAAGGAAAGGTGTTCATTTTGATGATGGTACTCCCTTTAATGCCCAAGCGGTTAAATTTTCCTTTGACAGGTTACTCAAGATGGGTCTGCAAGGAATAGGGAGCTATTCTGATATGGCTAATGAAAATAGTGTAAAAATTATTGATGATTATACAGTAGAAATAACCCTGGATGTGCCTTATCCTGGCTTCGTAACAGATGAATTATGTAATGCCACCTATTCCATTGTGAATCCCAATTATGTTAAGAAACATGCAACAGCAGATGATCCCTGGGCTTCAAAATGGATGAGCAGCCATGCATCTGGAACTGGCCCCTTTATTTTAACAGAGTGGATAAAGGGCGAACGAATGGTTTTCGAGAGGAATAAAAATTATTGGAATAAGGATCGGATGCCAAAGGTAGACAAAGTTATCTTCAGAATTTATAGCTTATCCAGTACAGCTAGAATGTGGGTTGAAAAAGGCGAAGTAAATGCCGTTGAGAAGTTAACACCTGAAGACCTTAGAGCTCTGGAGGATAACAGCGATGTAAGTATTCTTGAAGTTAGATATCCTGACAGCTATTTTCTTATGATGGATGTAAGTAAACCACCATTTGATGATCTAATGGTTAGAAAGGCAATTGCTTATGCTATTAATTACGAAGAAATAATACAGGAAATAGAACGAGGTAAAGCTATAAGAGCTCATGGAGTGATGCCTTCAGGCATGATGGGATATAATAAACATCCACTGCCTTACCGTTATGAGCCAGAAGTTGCAAAACAGTTACTGGCTCAATCAGCCTATCCCAATGGTTTTACAACAACCTTACGTTTTACTTCTCAGCGCGGAGGATCCTTCCCTCAAATAGCAGAATATATCCAGTCTTATTTGAAGGATATTGGTATTAACGCTGAGCTCTTGAATCAATCCTTGGCTGCCCTAAATGAGGCCCATGCAGAGGGAAATTATGGTATCTCGCTCAAAAATTGGACTGCAGGTCTTCCTTCTCCTGACGAAGTGGGTGGCTGGTTATATGATATGGAAAGAGGAAATGGCTGCTGGGGTTGGGTAGGAACTTTCTGGTATAATAAGTGGGCAATGAATAACATGAGGAAAGCCAGAAGTATGGAGAACAGTCCAGAAAGAGAAGAACTCTATAGGATTACTGATGCTTTTGCTAACGAAATGGCTATTTATATTCCGCTATTCGAAGCCAATCACTTGTTTGCAGTACACAAAAGTGTTAAAAACTTTGTTTTTACTCCTTATCTTTTTGCTAGGATGTATTGTGCTGAGCTAAAATAAATAATCAGTATTAACCAGCTATTTTACGATCATATTTAGGTTAGGATCTCTTTTAGCATGAAGTATTAGCAGAATCTAAGAACAAAAGTAATAGGGATTATAGTATTCTGGGTTTAAGAGTAAAGAAGCAGAAACTGGCGGTCTGGCATAGATGAGATATTCTGACGCCTACAGACGAAAAGAAAAAAACAGTGACTCAAATTTCAAACTAAACCGATACGCCAGTTTCTGACCTTATTGATGGTAGAAGAATCTAATCAAAAGGCTGGTTTTTTATTTTTGGTACTTCGATTGTGGGGAGAAAATCCGATCAGCAGTATTGAAAATCTTTTTCAGTCTCGACGGCTAAATGACAGAATATTAACATGGGGAAATAAATATGGACTAATTTTATGGCAAAACTAAGATGCGTTAGACGTAGACGTAATAGATTTAATAAAAATGAGGTGGTATATATGAGAAATTTAGTAGACCTTAAAGACTTTCCTGCTAGCAAAAAGTTTACCTATTTAAATGCTGCTTCTATAGGTTTAATGTGGGATAAGGCTTCAGCAGCAATCATCAAGTGGCAAGAAGATCTGGCTTTAAATGGTACATCCAACTTCGATGAAAGAGCGGAAGAAGAGGTGTTTGAACAGTTGCGGCAATTTACAGCTAGTTTGTTAAATGCTAACCCCGCTGATATCGCTGGAGGTTCAAGCGCAACAGAATTAATGTCTTCGGTGGCTTGGGCAGTTATGCCTCCCAAAGGGACAAACATCATTAGTTGTGATGTAATACATCCAAGTAGTATATATCCTTGGGTTCGAGTAGCCAGGTATACTGGTGCCAAAGTGATATTTGCTAAAAATACAAATGGTTATATTCCTCCCGAAAGATTGTATAACTTGATCGATAAGTAGACTTCTATTTTCTGTGTTTCTCATGTGGAATACAGTGGAGGACAGGTTTATGACCTAAAGAAACTGGCCGAAAAAGCCCATACAGTAGGAGCCCTTCTTGTAGTAGATGCAACCCAATCTGCAGGAGCAGTTCCCATTAATGTTAGAGAAATGGATGTGGATGTTTTAGTCAGTAGTTCTTATAAGTGGCTAACAGGGCCCTTCGGAGTGGCTGTTTTATATTTAGCACCCCACTTACAGAAAAAACTTGAGCCTGGTCTTGTGGGCTGGCGCAGTCACAGGGATATGTGGGATTTTGATGCCACTAGACTGGTATATGCAGATACTGCTAAAAAATTTGAATTTAGTACCATGTCTTACGGAAGTGTTATCGGGTTAACTAAAGCTATGGAATACTTATTAAAGTTAGGCATTAAGGAAATCCAGGAATTTGACATGTTTTTGGCAGATTTACTTATTGAAGGGTTTAAAAAACGGGGAGTAGAGATTATTTCTCCTGAAAAAAAAGAGGAAAGGTCATCAATTGTATCAATTCGTTTTCCAAGAAGGAGATCTTCTGAAATAGCTCGACATCTGAATGCTAATAATATCATCATATCTCAAAGGAAAGATTTTCTCCGATTTTCTCCGCATCTATATAATACAGTGCAGGATATAAATAAGGTATTTCAGGTCCTTGATAAAATTTTATAACTGATGCTGAATCAATGAGGTCTATTTTGAGTCATAAATCTTGCTATTTCCCCCCTTTGATTTGGCGTATACATATAGTATAATCTACTAATAATATATCTCAAATTAAGGGGGGTGCTAAGGTATTTTAGATAAATTTCTGAAATAGCGGGGATTTGACACAAATATATATAAAATTTTGGCATTACGGTAATAATCAAGTGAGGTAAAAAATAAAAACATTACTTGCTAATTAGAAAGATATAATCCCAGGTAAAAGGGAAGGTAGATATCGGCTTCTGATATTAAAGTTTTTAATAATTCCGGTCTCTCAAAAGAGGATATTGGCTTAGTGTGGGAAGTTTGTAACTTGATTTTGCAGTCTAAACGGAGTACT
>JAGHBQ010000018.1 GCA_021160945.1 Thermoplasmata archaeon | reverse complement strand
GGCGTTGTGAGGAGCTGGGCTCGTCTCCTGCAAAGATGGCACAATGGGGCTTGATCTATCCTAGTATGAATTTGGTATGAAGACGGTCCTGTACAATGGCGAATATGACACCGACCATCAAGAGAGGATGCGAGCTGTGGCAACACAAAACGAGGTCGCTCGGGGGTGGCTGACGCGCTTTGGCGTCATCTGGCTGGGGCAGGCGGCCTCGTTGATCGGCAGCGCGCTGGCCCATTTCGCCCTGGTGTGGTGGGTCACCGAAACGACCGGCTCGGCGACGGCGTTGGCGACGGCCTCGTTGGTGGCCATGCTGCCCGGCATTCTCTTGGGGCCATTCGCTGGTGCGCTGGTGGACCGCTGGAACCGGCGGGTGGTGATGGTCGTCGCGGACGGCGTGATCGCTCTGGCCTCCGCATGGCTGGCCTGGCTGCTCAGCCGAGGGATCATGGACATGTGGCACGTCTATGTCGCGTTGATGGTACGCTCGCTGGCGGGGAGCTTTCACATGCCCGCCATGCAGGCTTCCACGGCTTTGATGGTGCCCAAGGCGCACTTGACCCGCGTCTCGGGCCTGAACCAGGCGATCCGCGGGGCGGTGGACCTGGCGGCGCCGCCTTTGGGAGCTTTGTTGCTCAGCCTGATGCCACTACACAATATCATGCTAGTCGATGTGGGCACAGCCGCCCTCGCCATTCTGCCGCTGTTAGTGATGGCGGTGCCACAGCCTGAGAGGACCGCCGTCGAGCGGGATACCAATCCCGCACGAGCTCTGTGGCGGGATGTCAGATTTGGACTGGCTTACGTGATGGCGTGGCGTGCCCTGGCGGCTCTGATCCTCTTGGCTACTTGCCTGAACCTGCTGTTCAGTCCGGCCTTTGCCCTCTTGCCGCTGTTGGTGACGCAGCACCTGGGAGGAGGGCCCCCCGAGCTGGCCGCGATCCAGTCAGCGTTCGGCGCCGGTGTCATTGTTGGCGGTTTGCTGTTGGGGGCATGGGGCGGTTTCCGAAAGCGCCTGCGCACGGTGCTGGTGGGTGTGGTGGGCACAGGCCTTGGTGGGATGACACTGGCTGCCATGCCGCCGAGCCTGCTCGCTGTGGGACTCGGGGGCATGTTGGTCGCGGGCGTGATGAACTCGATGTGCAATGGGGCGATCCAAGCGTTGATGCAAGAGCGCGTGGATCCGGCTATTCAGGGTCGGGTGTTGACGGTGATGGGGAGCCTGGCGCGGGCCATGTCCCCCATCGGGTTGGCGATCGTGGGGCCTGTGGCCGATCTCGTCGGTGTGCGGACGGTGATGCTAGCCGGGACGGGTGGGGCCGCGCTGTTGGGGCTTTCGGCCTTTGGCTGGCGCGTCTTGCGCGGCTTAGAGACGGAGCCCGGCGCGCACATGCCCGTGCCCCTGTCTGAGGGCGCCACCATTCCGGAGCCCCAAGGCGCGGCCCCAGGCTGCGTTGGCGCTGGGCGTAGAGCGATGCTATAATCGGCGCTCGTGTAGCCCCATCCCGGGGCCGCCTTTGTGATGGGCAGGGAGCACCATGCGAAAACGTCGGGTTCAGGTTGCCTTGGGGATAGCCATCAGCCTCCTGTTCCTATGCCTCGTCCTGCGCAAACTCGACTGGGGCGAGTTGTGGAGTCTTTTCTCTCACGCTCGCTATGCCTACCTCATCCTCGCGCTGGCGCTGCTTGTTGCCATCAACCTGGTGCGTGCCTATCGCTGGCGCTTACTACTCGACAGCGAGCGAACGCTCTCCCTGGCTTGGCTCTTCCGTTTGGTCAACATTGGCTACTTGCTCAACAACACGTTCCCTGCCAAGGCCGGCGAGGTCGTTCGTGGCATTCTGGTGGGCCGACGCGCCAAGGGCGGCATTGGTCAAGGGCTCTCGACCGTTCTGATGGAGCGCATCCTGGATATGCTAACCGTTGTGCTAATGCTTTTGGCGCTGATCCCCTTTGTGGCGCTTCCCCCGTGGGCATCTGCCGCCGGGCTGACTCTGGGCAGCATCGCCGTCGTGGCGGTATTGGGCATGCTGGTGCTGGCAGACTATGGAGACCGAGGCGTTGATCTGCTTTGGCGTGCAATAGGCCGGATTCCGTTGATCGGTTGCCCCCAGGTGCAGTCGGGACTCACAGACCTCGTAAAAGGGTTCAGCGTGCTGTTGGACCTGCGGCGCGCCCCGGGTCTAGTCTTTTCCTCGGGGGCGATCTGGATAGGCTATGCGCTATTCAACTATGTGCTGATGGCCGTTTTTCGTATGACCGATCTCCCGTTCCACGCTGCTGCCCTGGTGTTGGTCGCTACGGGGCTAGGCATGGCGATTCCGGCGTCGCCGGGCGGGTTGGGAGTCTTTGAGTGGGCGACAGTGCAGGCGCTCCTGGTGTATGATGTGTCGCAAAGCCAGGCCGCTGGTTATGCGCTGGGACTACATGTGTTCACCATGTTGGCGCTCATAGCACTCGGAGTGATAGGTCTGGCGCAAGAGGGCTTGAGCCTGGGCACGGCGCGTGAGCTTGCCGACTCGCGGGCAGCGGAGCCTTCAGTAGTCAGTAATGGGGAGCCGGACGCATCGTGAAGGTGCTGACAGCGCTCACCTACTATTACCCGCACTGGACGGGGCTCACGGCTTTTGCGCAACGCATTGCCGAGGGGTTGGCAGCTCGCGATCATGAGATCACGGTAGTGACGTCATGGTACAGCCGAGACTTGCCTCGCGAGGAGAGGCACAACGGCGTGCGCATCGTTCGCGTACCAGCGTGGTTCCGGCTGTCGCGTGGACAGGTGATGCCAGGTTATCCTCTGACCGTTTGGCGTCTTGTGCACGAGCACGACGTAGTGCAGCTCCATACGCCTATGCTCGAGGCTTGGTTGGTGAGCTGGCTAGCGCATCGTGCCGGCCGCAAGGTTCTCATGACCCACCATGGTGACCTGGTGATGCCCGAGTCACCGTGGGATCAGGTAGTCCAGCATCTAGTCGGGCAACTGTTGGATTGGGGCGCGGCGGAGGCGGACCGGATTAGCATCTACACGTCCGACTATGTGGAGCATTCGGCGTTCCTGCGGCCGCACGCTTCCAAGACCGTCCCTATCCTGCCGCCGGTGGTGTTCCCCCGCCCGGCCGAAGATCCGCTGGTGTGGAAGCGCGAGCTCGGTCTGGAGGGATGTCCACTGGTTGGCTTTGCGGGGAGATTCGTGCATGAGAAGGGCTTTGACTATTTGCTCCAAGCGATCCCGCTGGTG
>JAGHBQ010000160.1 GCA_021160945.1 Thermoplasmata archaeon | reverse complement strand
TGAAGAAAGAATCTCTAAAAATTTAAATAGAAGAATTAAGAATTAATATCGTGAAATCTAAAATTCTTCGAGAGCTTACTGAAAAATATGGAGTTCGATATTCTGAGAAATTTCACATCGATTTGAAAAGAGAGCCCTTCAAATGGTTTCTCTTGGCCACTCTTTTTGGTGCCAGAATAAGCAAATCTCTTGCCCTGCGAACTTACAAAATTTTTGAAATTTATAATGTTACCTCACCCCAGCGAATCCTTGAGGAAGGTTGGGATTCTCTTGTTGCGCTTCTGGATTCAGGGGGCTATACAAGATACGATTTCAAGACGGCGGATAAGTTGCTGGAGCTTGCAAAGTCTCTCTCACGGAAAGATATGAATCAGCTACATGAAGAGGCGATGGATTTTGAGGATTTGGTAAAAAAATTGAAATCTCTTGCCAAGGGGATAGGAGATACCACTGTTGGGATATTTCTTCGGGAAATGGTTGGTGTGTGGGAAAAAGCAAGGCCCTACCCTACTCCCCTCGCAAAAATGGCGGCGAGAAATCTTGGAATTCACAATATTGAAGACTTCTGGAGAGATGAAATGGGCGATTTAGATTATGCAAAATTTGAATCTATGCTCATGGAAATCGGTAAGCTGTGCAGGCAAGGAAAGTGTGAGAAGTGTCCCGTAAGAAAATTGTGCGAAGGGATGAGATAAGATGAAAATAGAAATAAAGCGCTTGGAAAGAAAAGACGCTGAAATATTTGTGAATATTGTGGAAAGAGCATACAACTATGATGACAGGAATGCACTTCACACTATCTTCCAGGTTAATATGGACACTCAGGAGGATGGATGTTTGGCCATTTCATTAGATGGAAAATATGTTGCTACAGGATGCTTTTTTGTATATGGTTACCTTGCGTGGATCGGATTTGTAGGAGTGCTTCCTGAGTATCAGAGAAAAGGTATTGGTACAATGCTCTTTCGGCATATCCTCGAAGAGTTAAACTCACGGAATGTGAGAATAATAAGGCTCGATGCATCTTTCAAGGGTTACGGGCTTTATAAAAAATTTGGATTTGTAGATGAATATCCCAGTGTAACCTATGAATTTCAGAAAATTCCATATCCCAAGGGGAAGGTATGCATCTTGCAAACTCTTACACCAGAGATAATTGATCTAGATTCCCAGGGGTTTGGAGAAAAACGTATTAAAGCACTGGAGGCATGGATTAAACGTGGTGGAAAAATATTAGCTACGAACGAAGGATATGCACTTCTTAAGATGAAGAGCGTGGGTCCTCTTATAGCCAAAGATTTAGAAGAAGCTGAAATCCTTCTTTCTCATGCCCTAAATATGGGCGCCAGGAGAATTATTGTGCCCCATAGTAATTTTAGAGCTGTTAGATTAATAAGTAAATTGGGCGGAGTAGAGAGAAACAGAACGATGAGAATGAGATTGGGGGGTAAGATTAAGGAGAACATACCTTGTATTTATGGCATTCTCTCACTAGCGAAGGGGTGAAAAGTTAATATCATAGGAGGAGATGATGAAAACATGGGTATGGTGGACATAAGCGAAAAAAAAGAGGTACTTCGTACTGCAAGGGCAAGAGGTACTATAGTTCTAAGAAGCGAAACTGTGGATGTTATCAAGAGAGGCGATATTAAGAAGGGAGATGTTTTTGAAACTGCTAAGATTGCTGGAATGCTGGCAGTTAAAAATACGCCCAATATAATTCCCCACTGTCATACGATACCTATTGAAGGGGTGAGTTTTAATTTCCATCTACAGGGAAATCGTATATATGTGGAATGTGAGGTTAGAGCCCATTACAAAACAGGGGTTGAGATGGAAGCATTAACAGGTGTCTCTGTGGCCCTTCTCACAATCTGGGATATGGTAAAATATCTTGAGAAGGATGAAAATGGTCAGTATCCCATGACACAAATCAAGGATATTGAAGTGGTTGAAAAAATAAAGGGGGAATGAATATGGGAGTTGAGGAGCATAAAAAACACAGGTACACTCTGAGGATAGGCGTAATAACCGTGAGCTCAACAAGAACTAAAGAGACGGATAAATCTGGGAAAATAATAATGGATGAGATAGAGAGAAGAGGACATAAGGTGTGTGGATATGAGGTAGCCAAAGATGCAAAATTGGAGATTCTGAGTACTCTCTTCTCTCTTCTGAAGGAATGTGATGCGGTCATCATAAATGGTGGTACTGGAATAAGTTCAAGAGATGTAACAGTGGATTCCATCCTTCCGATTCTGGATAAAGAGCTAAATGGTTTTGGAGAGCTCTTTAGATTTAAAAGCTATAAGGAGATAGGCACTGCTGCCATGATGTCCAGAGCTGTCGCCGGAGTTTGCTGTGGAAAATTGGTTTTTGCAATTCCTGGGTCTAGAGGGGCCGCCAAAACTGGATGTGAGCTTATTTTTGATGAGATAGAGCATATGTGGTACGAACTGCACAAGGAAAAAGTATAGCTCATTGAGCAAAAGTTGTTTTTCACTCACTCAAGGATTGCATTCAAATGCATTCCACAACTCTTACCCCACCGAAAGATTTAATTTCGTGAAGATTATTACGATAATCGTTAAAAAAATAATCGAAATTAAAAGAGGTGTGCTCTATGCATCCAGAAAAGGATTGTAGAGAAATTGTTAAAGAAATAGTCGAGAGACATAAAAATAGAAAGGCTCCCATACTTCCAATACTTCACGATATCTACGATACCTTTTCTTATCTTCCACAAGAGGCTCTGGAGGAGGTGGCAAAGCTTTTGAAAATTCCCACAGCCAGAATTTATTCTACAGCTACTTTCTATCATCTATTTTCCACAGAGCAGCAGGGAAAGTAT
>JAGHBQ010000174.1 GCA_021160945.1 Thermoplasmata archaeon | reverse complement strand
ATTTGCTCGCTCTTCTCTACAAATTCTTTCTGTTTCGAAATTATGTCTTCCACTGCATTCTTGAAATATTCCTGAAACTTGGAAAGTCCTTCCAGGTTCTCCTGTATGCTCTTTTTTGCGCTGGCTAATGCATCTTCATATTCTTTGAGAACCTTCTCACTCTGCAATATCGTGTTTATCTTTCCCTCTATCTCCTTTACCTTATCTTCATACTTTTTTTTCATCTCCTCAAGCTTTTTGCTATACTCTTCTAACTCTGAACTCTTTTTATCTAAAAATTTCTCTTTCTCCTCTATTTTTCTCTGAAGCTCCTGAATCTTCCCCTCCTTTTGTGCTAGCTCCTTTTCTTTTTCTTCCAACTGCTTTGATTTTTCCTTGATTTCCACTTCCAACTTTTTTATCTTTGCAACATAGGTCTGAACCTGATCCCATAGACTCAATCCACCAAGTTCTTCATTCGCCATCATCATACCTCCTGAGATGGTATTATCTTTATTAAATATGAAATTTTTGCTTTTCCAAACCTCTAATGACGTATCATAGTTACTTTTCTATCCTCCAAATCTATCAGGGCTGCATAACCCATTTTGAGTGGTCCGGGATTTACAAAGATGGTATCCCCTCTTATTTCATAACCTCGTGCCTCATGGACATGTCCAGAAATAACAAGCACAGGGTTTGCCTCATCTACAGCCCTTCTTATTCCTTTACTTCCAATATGTCGGTTTCCCACATCATCCAAAATTCCAAAAGGTGGCTGGTGAAGAAGAAATATACATTCCTTACATCCACTTAAAAATTTATAAGCCTCGTCCTCTGAGAAAGTTATACCCATAGTAAAACCCTTTCCATTTGTGCCTCCAAGTCCTGCTATTTTGTACCCTTTATATTCCACTATTTTCTTATGAACATTGTGAGCCTTGCTCTTTTCCAGAGCTTCAATAACATTCTTAGGATCGCAATTACCAGGAACAGCAAAAATCTTAGAGCTTAGGGAATCCAAAAATTCTTTTGCAAAATCAGCAGGTCCAAAATTCGTTATGTCTCCAGCTATAAAAATTGCATCAAATTCGTAAAGACCCTTGAGCTCTTCGAGCATATATATCCCATTATCATACCCATGGATATCAGCAATTGCAAGGATTTGCATATTGGAAAATAGAATTTAGGTTAAAAAATTATCTCCCAGTATTTAGACTGGTGTAGAGTACGGATATTTTTTCGCTTATAAGGCAAGGTTATCACCTCTGAGGAGATAAAGATAAGAACAGGCCTAATAGAATTAAGCCAATGCTTTGCGAATGAATGCATCGCGAGGATTCTCCCCCGATTTCAAGCAGAGTGAGCCGTGAAATCTGTGATTTGCCACCTTTATTTGCGTAGAATTGCGAGCCACGCTCTGTGTTCACCTCTCTTATCGTTATATTTATTGAGCAGTGTGAGCTATGGCATTCTGCAGTGTTTGAATGCTGTGCTCAGCAGTGGCACTCTGAAATTCACCACCCGCTAAGATTTTGCATGATGCATCATCCAGCCACACTATCGCATACGGCTTATTCTCATCGCTTCTGTGCCAGTCCCCGTGTATCAAGCTTCCAGAGTATTTCCTCTCGTATCTGCATCTCTTCCTCCTTTTCTGCTTCTTTGGATTTGGCCTGCTTTTACCTGTCTCTCTGTAATACCTGTGTATCTTGTTCTGCGATCTTCTATACTCTCTTTCTCGCTCCTACGCGCATATCTCTCCATACCTCCTCCTCTATGTAACAGTGCCTCACTATCCACATTATCTTCCTCTTGCTTAATTTTACCACTTTCTTTATCTCTCTTAACTCTTTGGCAAAACGAGCAACGATAGTTGCGAGTTTGCCCTCTTTTAAGAGGGCGAAATAATTTCCGTACTCCACACAGTATTTAGACTGGCAAAAAATATAAATCTTAGAGAGCAATCAGGAAAATATCATGGAGCAAGAGCCCTATGGGATAAGGAGACTGGTATTAGATGTTATGAAGCCGCATCGACCCAGCATAGTAGATGTAGCCATAAAGCTTAGCAAGGTAAGAGGTGTGAGTGGAGTAAACTGCATGCTTGATGAAGTGGACCAAGATACCGAGAGCCTTAAGGTTGTTATAGAGGGGCCAAATATAGATTTTGAGGAGATATCTGATACTTTAGAGTCCTTGGGTGCAGTAATACACTCCATTGATGTTGTTGTAGCAGGCAAAAAAATCGTTGAAGACGTAGAAACTCCACAAGATAGATAATTACAAATTTTTTACCTTCTTTGCAATTTTTCTTATTACTTTGCTTTTTGGTTCATCGGTCTCTATAACTATTCTACCCCTCTCCTTCCACCAGAATCGTGGATATCGTTTATCTTCTTCCACTTTGAATTGATAACCAAGAGCTTTTGCGGCCTTTACTATCGTCTCAAGTTTTGCTTCAAAAGCAAGGTTCTTAGGTACTCTTCTCCCCTCCTTGCGAGAATAATGAATATTAAAATACGCAGGATAAATTATAACGCTCATTCTAAGAGCACTCCATTGAGCACTCCATGCTGTCCCGGTCTGGAGGTAATCTTTACCCTGCCAAGGGTAGTATTAACTATCGCTCCCTTGGTTATTATGTTTCTCTGTGCAAAGTGTGGATTTGCAGGGTTCTCAATCACGGTTAATATCTTTGCCTTCTTTGTTTCTCCACTTTTTGGATTATATACATTAACCTCATCTCCTCGAAGAAGCTTGACTTTGTAGTTACCTCCCCTTACTCTTACTATCTTTCTCCTAACCGCAGCTATATGAGTATATACTGGCTCTCTGCCCAGCTCATACCTTCTCTTCTTTCTCGCCATCCGAATTCTTCCACCACTAATCTTCCTGAGGGATCTTCCCTGCCAGACAGCCATGATATCACCTTGTCACGCCATATATAGGAGTAATATTTAAAGCTTCCTAAGAAGGGGGCACAGCCCCCTTTCTAAACCCCCTTTCTTTTAGGGGTAAAGCACCTTTTTTAAAGGGGCTTAGGGGCAAACTTCCATATTGGCTTTTCTGCTGGTTAGT
>JAGHBQ010000190.1 GCA_021160945.1 Thermoplasmata archaeon | reverse complement strand
ACCTCTTTTGCCCTCTTTACTGCCTCTTCAGATTTCTCTTTTGCTCTAATAAGGGGAACACTTTTAACAAGGCCAACTTTAAATTTAGGTTTCAGGAGCTCATAGGCAATGGAATGGGCATTGATTAAATTCCTCTCAACCTCAAAGCCTGCAGTTGCATCTTTTATAAATGGAGGCCATCTTCCTGTAAGGTATCCTTCTATTACGAGCTCCATGGGCTCATTCAGAGTTGCAATATATTTCACTCCTTTTATATTATCTGCGATGGTTTCCACATACTTTCTCCAGTATTTCAAATTCTCCTCCTTTCTGAAACCCCCTTTCAGAAAAAACCAGAGCGGGTGGGTGAAATGATGAAGGGTGACCACGGGCACTATCCCAAATTTATTTAGAAAATCAATTATCTCCTGATATCTGCTTAACGATTCCTCCATAATCTTGTTTTCTGAAGGAAATATGCGAGCCCATTCAATGGAAAATCGGTAGGCCTGATATCCAAACCTTGCCATAAGCTCTATATCCTCCTCATATTTTTCCCACGAATTACAGGCCTTGCCTGATTTGGGCAATTTACCATTTTGCTCGTAATACCACCATTCGCTCCATCGATTATCTCCTTCTATCTGGTACGCTGCTGTAGCAGTTCCAAAAATAAAACTATCAGGAAATTTCATTCTTCATCCCTCCTTCTGAAATTTGGAGAAGTTTGATAGCACCGGCAGCGCTCCAGGCCTGTGGATTATTTGCGTAGGGCAAAGGTGAAAGTTCATCCAATCCACTAAATAATTCCGGAATCCTTCCCATCAAAAAGAATGCATCTATCAGACCTTGAGCTAGCTCCCTTGCCTTTTCAATCTCACCAATTTTAGTGAGTCCCATTGCAATTATAGCATTGTCATGAGGCCATATGCTGCCGTTGTGATAGCTGAAAGGATCGTATGCTCTTTCTCTCTCACTCAGTGTTCTTATGCCCCATTTGGTTTTTATATCTCTCTGGAAAAGTCTCTCCGCTGTCTCTTTTTCATGGGTCGCTATACCCGTGAGAAGTAAATGACCCATGTTTGACGCCACGACTCTCGATGGCCTATTTTCTCCATCCAAAGCCAGGGCATAATGACTACCCATCCAAAAATCTCTATTGAATCTCACCCTCAATTTTTCTGCCTCTTTTTTGAGTGCATTTTCGTCTATATCAGTAAGCTCATATTCTGCCGCAAGTTTTAGTGCCCAGTAAGCATAGCCCTGAACCTCCACTACAGCCACTGGATGTTTTACCTGCTCCCCCCTTTCATCCACAACACTTTTCTTCCAATCCTTCCAGCACTGATTTTCAAGAACAGTACCTTTTCCATATCTAATATAACCTCCACCATCTTCAAGGCGATGCAGAATCCACTCAACTGCCCCGGTAATATTTTCTCTCAGAGCTTTTATCAGCTTTTTATCACCGCTTCTACTCAAATATTCTCCTGCAAGAATAACATAAAGGGGCGTGGTATCGACACTCCCATAGTAGGGATTGAAAGGAATAACTCCTGCCTGAACCAACTCACCAAATCTGTACTCGTGAGGTATTTTTCCCGCTTCCTCTTCATTCTTCCCATTACATTTCTTTCCCTGCAATCTAGAAAGAATGGTGAGAACTCCCTTTGCTAGCTGAGGATGTCTATCTAAAAGAAAAAGAGCAGTCCAAAGGCTGTCCCTTCCAAATATGGCCCCGAAATCCGGAAGCCCTGCGATTGGGAAAAGAGAATCTTCCACTTTCACAAGGAGCTTTTTCAAATCCCGGATAGCCATTCTGTAAACTTCTTCCCGTTTGGAAGAGTAACAGCTCTTGATTTCAAATTCACTTTTCCTGAATGTGCTCAATTTAAAATCACCCTTAATGCCGGGAATCGCTCTGAATTCTTCCTCAACTTTATTCTTTGGAGGAATCTCCACTTCTCCCCTGGGAATTTTCATCTGGAGAATTCTACTATTTCCATCCAAGCCCCTATAGATGAACTCTCCCCCCATTTTAACTATATTCCTTTTTATGGAGAATTGGGGATAATCATTTTCCATTATGTCCTGAAAAGGCATAGAATATGCATACCCCAACTTGATTTTGATAGGTCTCTCTCTTCTGTTGAAAAAAAGCAATTTCTCACGGTATCCATCCTCAAGTAGGATATCTCTCAGAATAATGACATTTTTTCCAATTGCGTAGATCAAACGAATATTCTTGTCGGAAAGAGCAATAAAATCCACTAATCTGGATGGCGGTGAAGTTTTTAGATTCAAGTTTTCTAAGAAGAGTGTATCGTACGCGTAAAGACTAATATCTTCTTCCACAACTGCAAAGAGATGACCTTGAGAAAGCACATAACGCATAAGCCCAATATAAAAAATGAAGATAAAAAGATTTCATTCTCAATGGAAATTTGCAGGAATCATTCTCTATCTGTAACTCGTACTCTCCAGAAGTGGAGGCTATGAAATCCAGATTAATCAGATGGTCTCAACTCTCCGCTCCCATCTCCATCTTCAAATAAAAAGGAAAAAAAGATAAGGAGCTAAGAAATACATAGCTGTGTGAAAGAGATTCGTCTATACATCCTGCATCTGAATCAAGACGACCCGAAGAAATGCACGGCCAAAAAGCTGGGGAGATTTGGATTTGCAAAACTTAATTCACAAATTGCCCACATCCCAAGAGGTAGCATAATTCTATCTCCCTACACTGATAGAGTTTTATCTCCAGCAGATAGAAGGACGGCAGAGCGACAAGGTATAACGGCGGTGGATTGTTCCTGGAAAAATGCAAGGGAGGTTTTTTACCGTATAAAGGGGAACTTCAGAAGATTGCCGTTTCTCGTCGCCGTGAACCCCACGAACTTCGGACATCCCGGACAGCTGAGCAGCGCGGAAGCACTGGCAGCGGCACTATACATAATAGGATATAGAGAACAGGCAGAGAGAATAATGGGTATATTCAAATGGGGCTCCAATTTTTTCATAGTGAACAAAGAGCCTCTTGAATTATATTCTCAAGCGAAGAACTGGGAAGAAGTACTTAAAATTGAAAAGGATTTTCTCTAACTCAAATTTGAGTAATGAGCGACACCTTTTTAATAGAATATATGATGCACGAGATGTGATTAAGAAAGCCATCCAAGCTCTGAGACGGGGAGAGTTTGTCTTCCTCTTCGATTCGGAAGGAAGAGAGGAAGAGACAGATATGGTGATTGCTTCCCAATTTATTACGCCAGAGAAAATAAGGTTTATGAGAAAAGAGGGAGGGGGATTGATATGCACCACCTTACCCAAAGAATATGCAGATAGAATAGGGCTTCCCTATCTCCACGAAATATTTGAGAAAAGTGGGTTTCCCATCTTCAGATATCTGACACCAAAGGTGAAGTACGATGTACTTCCATCTTTTTCTGTGACCATAAATCACAGGGAGAATTACACAGGAATTCCGGATAAGGATAGAGCAAAGACAATCAGAGAATTTGCAAGATTTCTGGAAAGAATGAATGAAATGAGATCTCCAATGGAAGAATTTGGTAGAGAATTCATTTCTCCAGGACATGTGCATCTTCTAATCTCTGCGGGAGTAGATAAGAGAAAGGGACACACAGAGCTTGCGACTACACTTATGCAACTCGCAAACCTTATACCTTCGGCAACAATAGTTGAAATTTTAGGTGATGATGGAAATTCTATGAGCAAAGAGGATGCCAAGAAGATGGCAAATAAACTCGGGATAATATTTTTAGAAGGTAAGGACATAATAGATGCGTGGTCAAAATGGTAAGAGTGATGGCCTCGGGAGTGTTCGACATAATTCATCCAGGTCATATACTCTTCCTCCGAGAGGCAAAAAAATTGGCGATGAACTCGTTGTAGTCATTGCCCGCGATTCAACTGCCGAGAAATTCAAGCATCATCCAATAATGCCAGAAAATGCTCGCAGGTTCATAGTAGAATCTCTTAAACCAGTGGATATTGCAGTGCTGGGGCATGAGGATGATATTTATAAAACTGTGGAGGAAATAAAGCCCGATATAATTGTCCTCGGCTACGATCAGAAATTTGATGAGAAGGAAATTGAAGAAGAATGCAGGAAAAGGGGTCTGAATGTGAAAGTTATTCGCTTAAAAAAATATGGAGATAGCGATTTAAACGGCACGAGAAAGATAATTTACAAAATTGTGGAAAGGGTGGATGATCTCTATGCGGAAGATAGGCATAGTTGATACAACATTTGCACGATATGATATGGGCTCTGCTGTAGAGGATGAACTTCGCAAGCTTGGAACTGGATTCAAAATAATACGCCGTACTGTGCCAGGTATTAAGGATTTGCCTGTTGCAGCCAAAAAGCTTATTGAGGAGGAAAATTGCAATATAGTTATTGCCCTTGGTATGCCAGGTCCAAAACCCATAGATAAGCAGTGTGCCCATGAAGCTTCGCTTGGTCTTATAATGGTGCAGTTGATGACCAATACCCACATAATAGAAGTTTTTGTGCATGAAGATGAAGCAAAGGATGAAAAGGAACTTGCCTGGCTTGCTGACAGAAGGGCAAGAGAGCATGCTCAAAATGCTTACTGGCTTCTTTTCAAGCCTGAGAATTTGAGAAAATTAGCCGGAACGGGGCAGAGACAGGGATTTGAGGATGTGGGACCCCTTAATGTTGGAAAATCGGGAGTTAGACACTAGGAGGTGATAAAATGAATGAAATAAATTTGGGAATAGTAGTGAGCGAGTACAATTATGACATAACCATGATGATGCTGGAAAGGGCAAAAGAACACGCAGAATTTCTGGGTGCGAATGTGAGATATGTTGTTAAAGCACCAGGAGCATTTGACATCCCTCTGCTTGTGAGAAAATTACTTGAAAGAGAAGACGTGGATGCGGTTGTGACACTTGGTGCAGTGATTGAGGGAGAGACAGAGCACGATGAAATAGTGATGCAGAATGCCGCGAGAAAAATT
>JAGHBQ010000053.1 GCA_021160945.1 Thermoplasmata archaeon | reverse complement strand
CTCTAAAATCCTCTTTGTAAGAATACCCTTTCCAGCACCTATTTCTAAAACTATATCCTCCGGTCTGAGCTCTGCCGCATTTACAATAAAATCCGCAATTTTTGGGTTTATGAGGAAATTCTGTCCTCTTTGGCGCATCGCTTCCTTATATTTTTCTTCTATTAAAAGAAATTCTCTCATAAGGGAGTGCTAAGATATTCTCTATGGTAAAATTTTAATAAGGGCTATTTATTTACCACCCTGTAGCCCCGTGGTGTAGTGGTCAAGCATCGGGGACTCTGGTGGGAACCACCAGCGAGTTCCTCAACCTCCTGCAACCGGTTCCCGGGGAGATCCCTGGACGGAGGTTCGAATCCTCCCGGGGCTGCTTTTTATATTTCGTCATGAAAATTGCGAAAGCTGTCATCTTCCTGTCCAATATAAGAAACCTTTATATTGCTTACTGCGATTTCCTCTTGTCAAAAATGCGAAAATAAGGTGAGAAATATGAACACAAAAGAGTATGTGGAAAATGTAATAGAAAATGTGAAAGCAAAGAATCCAGCAGAACCTGAATTCCATCAGGCTGTAACTGAGGTGCTTCACACCCTTGTGCCTGTGATTGAGAAGAACCCCAAATATATGAAGCATAAAATTCTAGAGAGAATAGTAGAACCAGAGAGAGTTGTGATGTTCAGAGTTACATGGGAAGATGACAATGGTGAATTGCATGTGAACCGAGGCTACCGAGTTGAGTTTAATAGCGCCATAGGGCCATATAAAGGTGGCCTGAGATTCCATCCAACAGTTACCCTAGGCACTCTCAAGTTTCTGGGCTTTGAACAGATCTTCAAGAACGCCCTAACTGGCATACCTATGGGCGGAGCCAAGGGTGGTTCCGATTTTGATCCTCATGGCAGGAGCGATTCCGAAGTGCGCCGCTTCTGTGAGAACTTTATGATGGAACTTTATCGCCACATAGGCCCCAATACTGATGTCCCTGCTGGAGATATAGGTGTAGGTGCCAGAGAAATCGGTTATCTCTTTGGCACTTACAAAAAGATTGTGAACCGCTGGGAAGGAGTTTTCACAGGTAAAGGTGTAAACTGGGGTGGTTCGCTCATAAGGCCTGAAGCAACCGGATACGGAGCAACCTATTACCTCATTGAGATGCTCAAGAAGTTCAAAGGTAAGAAGGATCTCAAGGGTTACAATGTTGCCATCTCCGGAAGCGGTAATGTGGCCCAGTTTGCCTCCAAGAAGGTTACCGAGTATGGTGGTAAGGTTGTCACACTCTCAGATTCCAAGGGTGCTATGTATCTGCCCGATGGTATAAACAATGAGATATGGAACGCTGTTTATGAGACAAAAGCCATAAAGCATGGCAGGCTTCAGGAAGTTGCTGAGAAGTTCGACCTCCCGTGGTTCCCTGGGAAAAAGGCATGGGAAGTTGCTGCAAAAGAAGCGGGAGAGGTGCATGTTGCATTTCCATGCGCAACGCAGAATGAAATTAACGGTGAAGATGCAAAGATGCTCATAAACGCGGGCTTGATTGCCGTGGTGGAGGGTGCCAATATGCCATCCACGCTTGATGCGATAAATCAGTACTTCGAGAATAATATACTCTTCGGTCCCGCGAAGGCAGCCAATGCTGGAGGTGTGGCCGTGAGCGGTCTTGAGATGAGCCAGAATTCACAGTTCACCTACTGGACTGCAGAGGAAGTTGATCGCAGGCTCCAGGGAATAATGAAGAACATATTCGAGATATGCGTAAAATACGCGGAGAAGTACGACACGCCCACAAATCTGCTCCTAGGCTCCAACGTGGGTGGCTTCGTGAAGGTTGCCGATTCTATGATCGATCAGGGTATCTACTAACCCCTCTTTTATCTTTTTTAATTAATTTAAATGAATTAAAAAGGGAAAAAATTTTCAGCCATAAATCATTTCCTCCTCCATTTTTCGCAGATAATCCACAGATCTCTTCACATCTGCAAATAGGCTATATACTCTCTCCACATGCTCCATCTTTATCTCTTTCTTTCCTGCAATTTCCCAAGCAGGAGCTAGAAGCTGAATGGCATATCTAAGTGATGCCTTTTCTCCGATTTTCACCAGATAACTGAGTGCATCGGTATCTATTTTCATCCCCTCCTTTCTGGCACGGGTTAGAATTATGTCCTTCATATCTTCTCCATTGTACTTTTTGGTAGTGATTACCAAAAGCCTGTCCAGTAGATCAAGAGGCATGCCAAATGGAGATTTTATATCCGTTCCTCTCACAGTAGTGATTCCTCTATTGGTAGCAAATATAATTATAGGTGAAAGCTCCTGTTCCATCGCTTTGTTGAGGAAAGCATAGGTTTCTATGTCAAGCATGGAGCATTCATCTATGAATAACACTCCGGGAATCAACTCTGCGCGTCCTTCTTCTACAAGCCTCTTCACCTGCTCATCAACCCTTCTTCTAATTTCATCACTTATTTCCTTTCTTTCGGAAAATCCGAATATTAAGGAAGCTATATCCATGCCTGATCTTGACTGCATCATATCCAGATCATTGAGAGTTAGGGTGTAGACGAATTCCTTCTCTTTGAGCACTTTACCGTCAGGTATATCAAGAACTCTTGCAGATGATAAATCGTAACTCTTTTCTTTCACTGCATCCTTCGATATGCCCACCTTAACGACTCTACCGCTATCGGCATCTATCTGAATAATGTCACCCTCTTCAATCCCCTGCTGAAGAAGCTGCATTGCAAAACTCTGATCCATTCTGAGTTTTTTCTTCTCTTTTTTTGTTTTTAGAGTCACCGTTGCACTTGCAGGTATTTTCTGGTATGGATTGTAGGGATGCTGCATATAATCCATACTCAGACTTTCCACCTTACCCTCATAGATATTCCTCATCTCATGAATCCTCACACCTATGGCTTTTCTAAGGGTTTGTGTTAGAAACTCTGTCTTTTTTACCTCGCTACTGTATATTTCGCTCCCTGCTATGTGAACAAACGGGACATCCTCACCAAGCTCCTTCGCAATTCCTATGGCGAGAGCGGTTTTACCACTTCCAGGTGGGCCAGCTATGAGAATTGCATTACCAGCAAATTTTCCTTCCTTTATCATGCGAACGACGATTCCCGCAGCTTCCCTTGCTTCAATCTGTCCGATCATCCCATCTGCTTTTCTTATCGCGCGATAATTTTCGTCGAGCCCAAGACCGCGAATGTGTGAATGCGCAGAAATTCTCTCCCACTCTTTCATCTCCGCAATTTCCATGAGCATCACCTCAAATTGAGTGAATTTGTTCTTCTATATAAAATTGGTGGTCATATTTGTTTCTCGCACAAACAAGCTGAAAAAGTCCCCTAAAAAGTGTTTTACCCTCAAACTTCTTTGGAAAAGATGTCAAACCCCCAAAATAAGGGTGGCTCGCATCAGAGAAAGATAGGAAGTATATAATCAGAGATTCTATCAATAAGCCATAGATATTTCAATCATATAGTCCCTATCCATGGCCATTTTACATCTTCACAGATTTCAAAAGGTGAATCTTATATAAGAGAAAGATAATAACTTTATAATGCTCCGTCTCCCTGTTCTTGAAAAGATTCTCGTGCATCTTTACCACTATCGAAAGTATGTGGACAGATATGAGTATCCCTTTGAGATAACACAACCTGGAATTGCTCAAGCTATTGGAATTTCCGTAACTCACATCCCACGAAATATGAAAAAGCTTGTAGAAGAGAATTTGGTTGAGATGAAGAAGGGGCATGTAAGTGGAAAGAAAAAGAGAGTTACCGTGTATTTTTTAACTCCTCTCGGGTTGAAAAAGGCGAAGGAGATAATCTATAAAATTGAAGATTATGAGGTTAAGGTAGGAGATGGATTTATGAAAATCAGAGAGCTCAGAAAGCTTACTGCTCTAAGCTATCTTGAAATTCTTCGCAAAGTAGAGAGAAACGAGATAGAAGATGAAATTTATAAGGGTGAGAGAATAATCTTCCAGGAGGTTGTTCCTGAAGACAAGGATTTTGTGGATAGAGAGAAAGAATTAAATGCCCTAATATCCTGGTTCAATGAAGGTCAGTTTGCCACCTTAATCGGGGCAAGAGGAATGGGAAAGACCTCCCTGCTTTATCACTTCCTTAAGAAATTAAAGCCAAAATATGGCATAATATGGCTTGATATTTACGATGGTAGAACATGGAGAAGTGTGAAAGAGGTTTTTAAAAGTATATATGGAAGAGAGGATATTCTAGCCATTCTGCGAAGAGAAGAACTCATCCTCATCCTTGACGGTTATTTTAGGGTGGATGACGATTTTGTTAATGCCCTTCATTCTCTTGTAAGGGAAGATCTGAGAAAGAGCAAAATCATAGTAAGTATGCTCTCTGAAACCCCTTTCTACAATAGATTTTACACAAGAGAAGATGTTCTGGAAGGAAGAGTCAAAGAGATTGTTCTCTCCCCCCTTAAATATGAGGATGCAAGGCTTATGTTTCCCGAGTTAAGAGAAGATGCGTTTAAAAGGATTTATCAGATAACTAAAGGACATCCAAGAATTCTGAGTATGCTCAAAAGAGGGAGCTTGAGAGAAGAAAGCATAGCCCTATCCAAGGAGCAGATACATCTTTTAAAGTATTTAGCCTCTCTTAAAAAGTAGAGTATTTTTATAATTGAAGTGCATCTCATTTCATGGATCTCGAGATAGCAAAGCTCAAGTTATGTGACCATTGCCTTGGGAGAATATATGGGCTCCGTGGTCATGGATTGAGCAACGAGGAAAGAGGTCGGGCAATAAGAATACTATATGCGATGGAGAATAATGTAAATATTGAGGAACTCTATCCACAAAAATGTGATTTGTGCGGCGGTATATTTGAAAAAGTTGAAGAATATGCTCAATATGCTGCAGAAAAAGTAAAAGAGTACGAATTTTCCACCTTTTTAATTGGAAGCAAATTTTCCGATGATATATTAAAAAGAGAAAAAGAATTGCAGGAGAAGTATGGCGGTGAAGGGGAGAGTATTGGACGTGAATTCAACAGAGAGGTGGGGAAGAGATTTATGAAGCTAACAGGAAAGGAGGCAGACCTTAAATCTCCAGACATCGCAATAATAATAGATACTAGGTATGATTCTGTGGAGTTAGAAATTAAACCCCTGTTAATTTATGGGAGATATAGAAAATTAGTAAGGGGGATCCCACAAACAAAATGGCCATCTGGAAAATATAAAGAGAGTGTGGAGGAAATCATAGCAAAACCCGTGATGGAACTTAGCAAGGGTGAAGAGCACCTGCTCCATGGAATGGGAAGAGAGGATATAGATGCCCGCATGCTTGGTAATGGCAGACCATTCATTCTTGAGATAAGAAGACCCAGAAAAAGAAATGTTGAGCTGAAGGAAATTCAAAGAAGGGTCAATTCTTCAGGTAAGGTGGAAATTTTTGATTTGAGATTTGCTTCCCGTGATGAAATTGCGAAGATTAAAAATGCCAATGTGCGGAAGAGATACCGAGTGGGCATAGAGACGAATGCCACTGAGGAAGAAATTAAAAATGCTTTGAAAGAAATTATTGGAAAAATAAAACAGAGAACACCTCTCCGCGTGAAGCATCGTCGTGCAGATAAGATAAGAATCCGAGAGATTTTTGAAGCAAGGCTGGTAGAAAAAAGAGGAGAAGAATATGTGATAGAGATACTTGCAGAGAGTGGTGCTTACATAAAGGAACTTATGCATGGAGATGAGGGAAGAACTATGCCGAATTTAGCAGAAAAATTAGGAAAAGAAGTAAAAGTCAAGTGGTTAGACGTTATAGAAATTCTCGATTCAGAAATAAATATTCAAACAGATAAAAATTCTTCCGGAGACTCAATGTAACTCTTAATATATGTATCTAAGCCCGCAAGCTTTGATTCTTCCTCTCTACCGCTCAATCTCTGGATAAAGAGCAGTGATGTGAGATGTACCCTGTGCGGAAGTACCCATTCATTTTTAGAGCCACTACTTTTCATGCCCTTTGCCATTATGATAAGTTTTTTCTTCGCTTCTCTGCTGATCCATCCTATGCTCTCATAGTATTCCAGGAGCTTCTCAAGATTTTCATGATCAACAAATTGAAGCAAATATCCAAGCCATCTTGTGGCCAGAACCTGCGTTTGAAGATCCTCATTGAGATCCTCCAGGAGCATGGCTCTCACCATAGCTCCATGTACTTTGTAGTATAGGTAGATGGTGTGGTGAACTCCACCAAATTGGGAACTCCATGCTTTGGTATCAGCTTAACCATCACATGAGTTTGAGGCTGTAGATATAGCCCAACAGCAGTTGTGTTTACGTAAATTCTTATTATGTCTCCTGCAGTTATAACCCTATCACGTTCCCAGTTGCATGGTGGCATATCCCTAGCAATCTTCACTCCAAAGTGTGATCCGTCAAGATCTGAGAAGTTTGTAGCAGATGCGTTATATGTTAGAGTCTCATCATTGTATCCATCGCTTATTTCTATGAGCACACTGTCCAAGGATATTGGTGGGCTACCTGCCATAAGTCCTACCTTGATATCAAGGTAAGATATCGTTCCTCCATAGCCTGAGCCGTAAGTGATATTTATCTCATCCCCATCCCTAGGCGCGGTGGTAAAGTTGAGGTGCACCGTGCCGTTATCATAGCCAATCCATCCTGATACTCCCGAGCCAATGAGAAGAACAAGCTCTCCAACACCATTATCTCTGAGCACTATCTCTCCTGCGCTATTGGTGATGGTAATAGAGCCTGGATTTACAGGTTTGTGTGAGAGCACTTTTGTGAAGGATGTTGTTGAACCATCTCCAGTGCCAACAGTTTCAGTGTAGATTATGTCCTCTCTGATGCCCTGTATGGTGATTATCTTAAATCCTGTGGAAACATCCTGGCGTGCGATATTTCCTGTTTCCTCTGCCTGTTGCTGAAGTACATAGGCAGTTTGAATTATCACTGTAGCCGCCACTGCTGCCACGATAATCATAGCAATAAAGAGTATAAGCGTGCCTATTCCGAATTCACCTTTTTCCTTGATATACATCCTTTTCATCTTTATATCTCCTAAGGGAGCCCTGTGCCCGCAGGTGATAGCATGTTTTTGTTCTCATTTCTGAGAACAATTATTGATAATTTGATTCGATTTTAAATACTTTTTTTCATAATTATCTATCATGAAACAAAATGAGGAAAAAAGATATATTTGGCAAAATCATCCCCTTTCCATGGCCTCTGTGCTTCACTCTCTTAAAGAAATTGTAAGCTTCATAGGAGTAATATTTCTTCTCCTAATTTACCTCATAATTTTATTTACTCTCGGTTACAGCATCCCCTATGTCTATCCATTCCATAATAACTCGCTCTTTTCAATTCCATTTTACCTGGCAATACCATTTCCTGTTTCCATATTCTTTCTCCGTGATACCGCAGCTTATGTCTGGTATCTAATCCTCTCTTTTATAGTTTTCACAAGTTCCGCATATCTCTCTTACAGAGGCATTATACCATATTTCCGAAATTTTTTCAAAAAACCTTTTGGATACAGACATAACTCATTTCAAGATATAACAGAACTATTCTCCCTCTCGATGTTCTTCACCATGCTCATGTATTACATTACCATTCTTTTCGGAGTAAAGCCCGCAACTATAGGGATGGAAAAATATCCTCTCTGGTTTCAAATGTTGCAACTTCTCCATGCCGCAGTTTATGAGGAACTTATAGTCCGCGTTTTATTTCTCGGAGTACCCCTATTCCTCGTTTACAAACTCAAAGGAGATAAAATATCGCCACTTCGCATTTTTGGCGGAGGATTCAAAATAGGAAGATGGGAAATGGCGTTTCTTCTCCTCTCTTCGGTTATATTTGGACTGGCACACATGACATCCTGGGGGATATGGAAAGTTATTCCTGCACTGGTTGCAGGACTGGCCTTAGGCTATCTCTTTCTGAGATACGGCATATTTGCCTCAATTGCCTTCCATTTCATAAATGATTACCTGAGTATTCCTATGAGCCTTTTCCCAGAGCTCGTGATACCCATTGGTCTCATTACTCTATATTTTCTCGTGGCAGGTTTAGTTTTCTTCATCTCATATTCCATACGGATATACCACTAT
>JAGHBQ010000002.1 GCA_021160945.1 Thermoplasmata archaeon | reverse complement strand
GTTAATGGTAGGTAATCTTCTATGGCTCATATATTTAAAGTAGCACTTTTTAAATAAAAACTTTTCCTTAAGGGAAAAAGGAAATACGAAAAAGGTAAATAAATTCAACTCATTGGGGGAGAGATGAACCGAAATCTCAGGGCAGTAAAGTGGTTCCTGAAGAGTTATTTGGATTATGACCGTCCAGTTTACGGCTCTTTCAAGGTGACTCACAGGTGCAATATGCAGTGTCCATTTTGCAATGTATGGAAAGAACGTACGCCGGATTTACCAACAAAAGATGTTTTTAAAATAATAGATAGGCTGGCAGAATCCACCGTAACTGTGTTAAGTCTTGAGGGAGGAGAACCCACTCTAAGGAAAGATATTCTAGACATCGTGAAATATGCTCATGACCGTTCCTTTTATCTCTTCATGACAACCAATGGGACCTTGCTTCATAAGCTTCCTTTGGAAAAATTTGCCAGATACCTGGATTTTCTTCATGTCTCAATTGATGAAGGGCATAATAATCTCTATCTCCTCGATGAACTGAAAAAATATACTGAGAAGATAAAAATCACTGTGCAAACAGTTGTGACTAGAAATGACATAGAGGCAATGAGATGGAAGGTCGAGAAAGCGTATGAAGCGGGAGCGAGAATTCTTCTCATGCCTGCTGTTGCCTTGCCGGGAGCCCTAAATATGTCCCCCGATAAAAAAGAGATACATGATGAGCTTGCGAAATTGAAAAGAGAGTTTGGAAGTATCATAGTCACTAGTCAGGCATTTATAGATAGCCTTGTGAGTCACTACACATGTAAATCCTTCTCTGTTATGATAGAGGCTAATGGAGATATCGTATATCCTTGTAGCGTAATTGGGTGGAAGGTGGGCAATCTTTTGGAGAATAGTTTAGAAGATATTCTTCTCTCAGAGGAGGCAAAAAAGGCAAGGAAAGTAATGTATAACTGCAAGAGAGAGTGCATGCTCTATCTTCATGCTGAAACTTCACAGTTTAACAATATTTTTAATCTTGGAAAGTATGCTCTAAGCACTATAGCGGGATACCTGAGGAGATGAAAATGGTCGTTGCTGCCATTCTCGCAGGAGGATACGGCAAGAGATTAAAGCCCCTCACAGAGGAGATTCCAAAACCCTTAGTGGAAATAAAGAGAGGGTACACAATTCTTGATAAACAAATTCTCGATTACAAGCATGCTGGAATAAAAGAGGTTTACTTGCTTGTGAGCTATCGTTGGGATAAAATAAACGCGAGATATGGAGATATGTGGAAGGGAATGAAAATTCACTATCTTGTAGAAGAAGAGCCTCATGGCACTCTTTATGCTATCAAAAATTTTCTCTCAGAGATTAGTGAAGATGCTATAGTTTCAAATGGGGATATTGTTGCAGATTTTAATCTAAGGGAAATGATAGACTCAGCAAAAAGAAATGAGGATGCTCTTATAACAATAGCGGTAACAAAAATGCGTTCTCCATATGGAATAATAGAGTTTAAAGGAGGAAGAATAACTTCTTTCAAGGAGAAGCCTATTCTTGATCATTATATCAACGCAGGTTTCTATTTCATTAAGAAAGAGGCATATAAATATTTCGAGATGAGGTATAAGGAGAAGGCAGTGGAAAGAACGGTTTTTCCGCTATTAGCTAGAGAAGGAAGAGCGTTCATCTACTGTGAGTCAGACATCTTCTGGCAGAGCGTGGATAATCTCAAAGATTTGGAGAATGTGAAGGAGGAATTCAGGAATAGAGAAGATTATCCGTGGGGTTATGAAAAGTTAGAGAATGAAAATAAGGTGCTCTATATCAAAAAGCACTATCCTCCCCCCTCTGTAGAATTGAGATCTAATGATGAAATTCGAGTTAAAAGAGGCCAGGGAATTCTGAGATCAGAAAATGAGAAAAAAATTCTTGATGCTGGAGAAAAATATCGAGTGAAAAAAGGAAGATATGAGATACATCCCATTGAGAATCTCCTAATAGAAATTCACCAATCCAGATAGACAGGAATTGACGTTTGTTTGGATATTCTCATCAACTCTCTTTTGATTTTTTCATAATCCATTCCTTTTATCCTCTCTTCAAGCTCATAGGGAAGAAGCATATTTTTCTTCCATCTGAACCTGTCAAAAATTATATAATCTAAATTCATTCTTTCTGCCTCTTTTACTATATCTTGCAGATATGGGGTTGTTATTCTTGGAAGGATGGGACCCACAAAAATATAACGTATCGCCTTTCCCTCACTTTCTTGAAGAACCTTTAGTCTTTCATCAACGCTAGAGGAGTTTGCTTCAACCTTCTTTCGTAACGAATCATCTAGAGTAGTGAGTGTAATTCCTACATGTGCCTCCGAAAAACGGGAAAGAAGATCCAAATCTCTTAAAACTAAAGAGGATTTGGTCAGTATGGATATGGGAACTCTATGTTTAAGAAGGATTTCTAGACACCTCCTTGTTATCTCATATTTCTTCTCTGAAGGCTGATAGGCATCTGTTACCGAACCAAGAGTTACAAATCCCCTTTTCTTTTTCAGTTCCTTATCCAAAACGGTAGGCAGATTTCTCTTCACATAAACCACATTTCTCCACTCATCAAGAGACATATGGAGAACATAGGGAGCATAACAGTAAACGCATTGATGCTCGCACCCTTTATATGGATTCAGAGAGTAATCTGTGTTCTCTAAACCAGATTTTGTGAGCGCATTTTTTACAAAAATTTCAATATATTTCAAAATCCTCAAGCCTCCTCTGATGCAGGAATCTGTTGAGAAGCTTAGAACCTTCCAGCCAGTATTTCTGTGGAATGTGGAAGCGAGAGAGAGCGTAATTGATGGCATCGGTTTCTCTGTCAAAGCTCTCAGGTTGGTTTCTCAGGGCACTTCTGACATTTTCTCTCACATGCCAAACTCCCACGGGCATGAGATATGAGGGCTGTGCCTCTCTCAGAACTATAACCTCTGCCTGCCTTCTCATTTTTATCAATTTTTCTCCCACAGCCAATCTTGCGGCATAGTAGCATCCACCAATTTCTGCATAATCTTTTCGACCTTCATAGTACTCGTGACTCGAAACCATGAAGATTCTTTTACCATAGGGATTCCAGAGGGTACCAGGATACCACGCCTCCACAAGTTCGTAGCTCCACATTCTTGGAAGAAATATAACGGCAAATAGATTACCCATTTTGTTGGACATAAAAACCATGCTCTTATCTACAAGTCCAAATTCTTTGATCTTTGAAACAAGATGCTTGGATATTGTATCATCCACCGCTGTTATGCTCCACCTTGTAGGTACAATTTTTCTATTCACTCCCATTGTTCCCATACTGAATGCCTTTTGAATTAACGATACCCTCACACCTTCTTTATAAAGATGAAGTATCGACTCAGAAGCCTTCAATTCGTCATAATAAATCTTCTCCAGCTTTGGGTTAACCTTCACATTATCATGGATTATCTTCTTTAGTGGGGCAGCTGGACCATAGGGTTGGATTTCACTACCAGCAACTATCCTTCCATGTGGAATTTTTTCAAAAATGACTTCTGTATCCACATGCTTATTAGCCATGCTGAGCTCCTGAAGATCAAGAATAAAATAATCAGGCTCATTTGCCATATCAACTCTAACTTTTTTCATCCCCCTTACAAGCGATGTCCTCATGTCTACAAATTCTTTTATATTCATATCTATCCAGGACTCAGGAATATCCATGTACTCTGTATCACCCTTCTCCGGAGGTATAAGAGGTCCAACATTTACCTTTGGGTAGCCATATCTCCCAACAAAAACGCCGGGAGGTGAAGAGCCGTCAATTTCACGACCCATCTTTTTCTTATTTTTAAGAAGAGAATAGTATCTTACAAGAAGAGGGCACTCACTCTTACCACACAGCATTTTTGTGCCTTTGCATATGGCACATATCCCACTGTTAGCAAGTTGCTCTATCAGTTTCTCTCTTTTTTTCACACCGATTATCATGTGCCACCAAATTTAAATCTTACGAAAAGCCCTTTCTTATGAAGAAAGTGCCAAATCTCAAAAGAAAATAAGAGCTACAAAAATCCCCAAAAAATATGCAAAAAGAGAAAAATTAAGAGGCAGAGATTTGAAGCTGATAATATTCCACATTTCCATCGCGGCGATAGATGTACAGCTCCACCAGATGCTCGCCGCTGCTGAATCGTACCACAGGCTTCTCTCCCAGTATGTAGTGAGAATCCACAAACCAGGCTATGCTGCATATACCACTGTAATTCTCCAATAATGGAAGGAGAACATAATACTTACCTGGCTCTATACTCTCCTGCAACTTCGCTTCTGCCACATTGGTCTCATTTGCCCTCACTATCCCTATTCCTCTGCCTATCATCTTTCGGTTGAAATAGAAGCCGTAGAGCTTCAGAAGATAGAGTCCATCTCCCTTACCCTCGAAATTCAGCCTCACAAAGTCTCCCGGATTTATGCGGAGATAATTTCCATCCACCCTGCTTATATTCTCGTATCCATAGCTCGCCTCAATTAACGGCACCCTCTCAACACTTGCCACCCTGTAATCATGCGCTATTCCTATAAAATCTATGCCGTTTCTATCTCTCATCTCAAATCTCAACTCTATCTTATCTCCAAAGAACCATGACAAGGTATCAAGATTTATCACATTGGTGTGCATACTGTGCCTCACCTTTATCTCTCCAAGCTTCACCCACTCTCCACTTACATTCGCGTACAGCCATATGGTAGATACTGTCTTACCAAGTTTACCTGGTTGCGGTGGATTATCTATACCTCTTATCACAAGCAGATTCTCACTGCTAAGATTCAGCGTGACATCTATAT
>JAGHBQ010000145.1 GCA_021160945.1 Thermoplasmata archaeon | reverse complement strand
ATTTCTGGAAGAAAACGGGATAAGGCATGTTCTTGCCAGAGTGCAACATCCACAAACCAATGGAAAGATTGAACGCTTCTTTGGGTGCTGGATGCCAAAAAGAGCCTATTCAACAGTGTGGATGAGTTCATACACCGGTACAACTATGATAAGCCTCCATGACTATGGATTTTGATAACGCAGAAACTCCCGAAGAAGCGTTCTGGCGAAAACTTACTCCTGAGAATATTTGAGTATGCGAGGTGGTCTCTTGATTTGTAAAATTATTTCGGGATACTACAATACATAATCCCAAGAGAAAGTTTTTTATTCTCAGTTACCTTCTAAAAATTATGCTCAAAGAAGCTCTCGAAAATGTACTGCCCTATATTTCCAATATCTCAAAAGTGAAGAAATTTGTGAATGAAAATGAGGGAAAGAATATGGAGGAGATAAGAAAATTGCTGGAGGAGGAGATAGAGTCTTCCCAAGGTACTCTGAAGACAGATTTTAAGATTTTGCTTAATGAGTTAGAGAAAATCATTAATAAGAGTGTGTAGATTTATGTTGGTGAATTTAAAAGAGCTTCTGAAGAAACTTTTCGAGCTCAACAATATTGAAATTCTCGATAGAGAACCTACTGATTTCATATGGGCGAAGTATGAAGATTTCTTAGAGCTCGTGTATGTTGAGGAGGAAAAGGTGGTGGATGGAGATTATGTAATAAATTTCTCTCGAATGACGGAGGAAGTACATGCAAATAAAACCATAATTTGCGTTAAGGGCTATACAGATGATGCAAAAAGTATGGCCCACAAGATGGGCATAGAGCTTCTGAATAGGGCAGAATTTGCAAATTTAATTGGAGAATTCATTCTGGAGATATATGAGAAGAAGAGGATAATTCCACTAGAATTATTTCAGGAGGAGGATATAGAAGTTGAGGAGATGGAGGAGGAAAGCGAGGACACCATTCCAATTTTTTTAGAAGAGATCTCACCCCAGGGAGAGGAGAGGATAATTAAACTGCAGATTAGTGAGGATCAAGCTGCAGCCATAGCAAAGGGTTATGTTCATGGTTTTCACCAAAAATTGGTTCTTCTGCCCTACTATGTTTTTGAATACTCTCTGGAAGTGCTCATAGAAGGAAGTATACAGACAAAGAGTGCCAAAGGGATCATTGCAGTAAATGGAGTGAGTAAGAAGTTTGAACTATGGAAGAAGGGATTTGAAACTGTTGTAACCATAGAGCTTGAGCATGAAAGATTGGAACCGGTTATTGGTTTAGAAGAAGCTAAGGGAATTGCCGAAGTGTCTATTGAAAAGGAATATTCTCGTGAAGAGGAAGTTAAAATAGAAGGTGAGAATGTTACCATAATAGAGAAAAGGAAGACTAGGCCAAAGAAGGGGAGCATAAATTTGAATTTTATAAGTCTGTATTATCTCCCTGTGTGGATAATAGAGGGAAGAGATGGACTGGTGATGATCAACGGGGCAACAGGAGAAATTATGAAGGAGAATTTTTACGGTACTATATTTTAATTATTATGAAGATAATGAAAATCACTATGCTGGCAACAGCAGCAATGATTACCCACTGAGGAACCCTTGATTCTTCTATTCCAATGGAAATCTCGCCGGATTTCAAAGCCTTTATTACCTCAAATTTATCCTCATAATGAAGATTTGTATACTGCCCTACAATGAAACGGTAATAGGAGGTCATATGCTCACTGTTACCATCATCCTCCCAAAGAGTTATTCTGAATGGGTCGCGAATCAGAAATCCTCTTCCGTAATTCTCTTCACCAAGTTCTGTAGTCATATCTATATTGACCTTAACAGGGCCTTTGGAAGTTGGTATGATCGTTGCAACCCACGCATGAGGGCCCCAGGAAGTACCTGTATAAAGTAGCCCATATTCTACCCATGCAGGTATCCCTATGCTTCTTGCCATGGAGATAAACACAAAGGATAGCTCGTCGCAGTCTCCTTCTCCAGAATTCCATGTTGTTATTGCATCCTGAGGTAAACCGCTTCTCTCGCTCACATATTGATAATTGCTCTGAATGATATCGTAAATTGCCTTAAGCTTATCAACAACGCTCTTCTTATCTTTGGTAATATTGAGTGTAACATTTTTGAAGGGCTGGGGGTTTATAACCCATATTTTCTGGTTGTGCTCATCAAGAAGATATTCTTTATGATTATATTTTTTTTCCAAATCGTCAGGTATGTGCTTTATTCCCAGACTGTCTTTAATATTCCAGACCTTGGCACTGGTATTTCCTGAATACCGGAGGATTATTTTTGCATTGCCAGTAAATGTATAACTCCAAACCGTTCGGTTTGCAATTTCCAAAACTTTCTTTGGAAAATGACTTTCATCCACCACTTTAACTTTCTGATAAGGATTTTCCTGAGGTATAGTTATATTGATCGTGTAAGTACCCATGGCGTCTATCTCGATAACCCTTTTGAATTCGAATTCAAAATTCTTTGCTATGGTAAAACTCCGTAAGGTTGGAGGTTCTTGTATTAACTCATTTATAGAGGGGAAAAAGAGGTAAAGTATAACAAGAAAAGTTACTAAGGAGACTACTTTTGCAAAAATTTTTCCTTTTTTCATGCAGCACTCCTCCTTTTACCTTTTACTTTAAGAAGATATCCCCTATAAACTTTATAGTAGAGGAGAGGAAGAGATATAAATATTCCTCCAAGATACCAGAGGGGAGAAAAGCCCCACACTATTGGAAGTAGGGTTAAATTGAAAAGAATTTGAGCCAAGAATGCCTTTAGGAGTGATGCTTCCGAATTTTTTCTGATTATTCCCTCTCCTATCCAAGTGCCAGTAGAGGCATGAATGGATGAGAGAGAGAGGGAGAAAAGAAGAAAGCACAAAGAGGCAAGAATGTAGTCTTTCTGTGAAAGGGGAGCTGAAATGAAATATTGATATATTAAGGCCACACTCCATATGGCACCTATACCCAGACCTAAAGAGAAACCATGATATGGAATTTCCTTCAACTCTCTCTTGGATGGCATGTTGAGATAAATGAACTTGAACATCTCAGTGAATATGGCAAAAAAGATCAAAGATATTATGGAAAGATCAAGGAGATTGAAAACCGATGATTTTATTAATAGGAAAAACACAGCAATGACTATCCCCATGAGCCAACCGATAAAGTAATTGAAGAATAGAGCCTTTTCATTAAAATATCCCTCCATTTTACCCCAAATAAAATAAAGTATTCCAAATGAAGGCAGAAAGCCAATAAGAGAGGCGATATAAAAATCCACATCCATAATTGCAAGATTTCAATTTAATACTTAATTTTTTGGGAAAGCCTTGCGTCTACAACAATATGCCATATGTGAGGTGCATAGGAT
>JAGHBQ010000080.1 GCA_021160945.1 Thermoplasmata archaeon | reverse complement strand
TTATTTCAACCGTGCTATGATAGGCAGAGGGATTGGAATAGCGAGTGCTGATGAGGTGAACATAGCGGAGGCGGAGCTGCAGGGGAGTATAGAGCCAGGGAAATACTATGTTCTCCTTCCATTACTGGAGAATTACAGTGGTATATGCAGCATAGCCTGGTTTGTAGATTCTCACTACATACCGGAAGAGAAGCCGGTGGTACGATTCAGCAGCGGCGAGCATCTGGTGGAGCTGTACATCTATCGCCGGGATAGAAGCGCGGAATATTATCAGCTTCAAATCTACGCATCTTAATTTTTTTCCTCTTTTGCACATTTTGTGGGGTTTAGAATCTTTTTAAGGGCTTGAATGTACCTACCCCATAACCCTCTAATATGGCTTTAATAAGATGACTGCTACACTTTTTTCTTATCATTTTGGAATCAATATTTTTATTAAACACCCTTTATGGGATCTATTCCGAACTTCGCAGTGTTTTTATAGGGTGCTTGTATCATTGATATTATGATAAAATTGCCATTAGGTGCTGCAACAAACAAGCCTGTGGTAAGAGGATGTAAACTTTGTGAGTTGGGTGCAAAGATGGTGCTATTAGTGACGGGTTTATGTGATGCCGGATGTTTTTACTGTCCTCTAAGCAGAGAAAAGATGAACAGGGATGTAATATTCGCAGATGAAATGCCCGTGAAAAAAGACGAGGACATTCTTTTAGAGGCAAAGCTGATAGATGCTCTTGGTACAGGCATCACCGGTGGGGATCCCATGAAGAGAGTGGCCCGGGTGGTGCATTACATTCATCTTTTAAAGGATAATTTTGGAATAGGACATCACATACATCTTTATACTGCAAGTGGGGGGAAGGAGGATATAGAAAAAGTGGCAGACGCAGGACTTGACGAAATTCGTTTTCATCCTCCGCCCGTAATCTGGAATAAAATGAGAGGAAGCATATATGATAGGAGGATAAAATGGGCCATAGAAACGGGAATGGATGTGGGTATTGAGGTTCCCGTACTCCCGGATATGGAGAAGGAGCTTATTGCTCTGGTTAAATTTGCGGGTGATGTTGGAGTTTTTGTTAATCTAAACGAACTGGAATTTTCAGAAACAAATTACATGGAGCTCAATGCTAGAGGCTATGAGCCAAAGGATGATATTTCTTCAGCGGTAAAAGGAAGTGAAGAACTCGCCTACAAAATAGTCAACATGGATTGGGATATCACTGTTCATTACTGCTCCTCCGCTTTTAAAGATGGGATCCAGATGAAGAACAGGCTTATGAGAAGAGCAAAAAATATAAAGAAAGATTACGAAGAACTCACAGAGGATGCAACCCTCATCTTGGGGGTGATAAAAGGAGAGGATTTAGAAGAGATTTATCAAACTTTGCGGGAAAGATTTGAAGTACCCAAAGAGCTCATAGCGATAAATTATGGGAGAAGAAGAGTTGAAATCTCACCCTATATTCTTGAGGAAATAGCAAAAGAACTGCCGTGGAAGGCATATGAAGTGGAAGAGTATCCAACCTGGGATCGTCTGCAGGTGGAGAGAATAGAGTTAAATTAGGGAAAGAGTTATAACGAAGTTCATTATTTTCTCTCTGTGAATCCATATCTCAAACTAATACGCCCTGTAAATTGTCTGATGGCTTCTCTTGCCGTAATATTGGTTGGAATAATAGTTAGAGGTTATGGAATAAGCGAGTATTGGCTTCAGACTCTCCTGGGAGTTCTAGTTGTATTCTTTACTACTGCAGGTGGAAATACGCTCAACGATTACTTTGACCGCGAAGTAGATATGATAAATCATCCAGACAGACCTATACCTTCGGGTAAAATTACTCCCCAGAACGCAATGTTCTATGGTTCCTCTCTTCTTCTCCTTTCCCTTCTGATTTCAGTGTTTATAAATTCTCTCACTCTTCTGATAGTGATCATAGCAATTGTGCTAATTCTCACCTATGAATATAGCCTTAAAAAGAAAGGTTTTGTCGGAAATGTAACCATAAGTACCCTAGTTGCAATGCTTTTTATATTTGGTGGGGCGATTTATGGAAATATTCCTCTGACAACAATTTTTGCAATCATGGCTTTCTCCTCCAATCTTGGAAGGGAAATAGTGAAGGATATAGAAGATATGGGAGGAGATATAGATCGCATAACCCTCCCGATGAAGATAGGAAAAAAATACGCAGGTATCTCTGCCTCTATTTTCTTTTTAATTGCTGTGGCTTTAAGTCCACTTCCCTATATACTTGGATTCTTTGATATCTATTATCTAATTGCAGTATTGCTCTCAGATATAGTATTTATATATGCATCTGTTATTCATTTTAAAGATCCTACCAAAGGTCAGAATACTGCAAAAATTGCCATGGTCTTGGGACTAATATCTTACCTCATAGGAGGAATAGTTTAGGAGGTAATTAAATGAGTGTGCTGGAATATATAGAGGAAAAGGTTAAAAGGAAAAAAATGCATATGACCCTGATAGACCCTGCAGAGCAAGAGCCTGTAGAATCTGCAAAAATGGCCTATGAAGCCTATCTTGCCGGAACCGATGCAATAATGATAGGAGGCTCAACCAATTTAACCAGAGAGCTTATGGATGAAACAATTCTTGCCATAAAGGAAAAAATAAATCTTCCTGTGATAATATTTCCAAGCGGTGCGGATGTGATATCCCAATATGCAGATGCTATCTATTTTATGAGTCTTCTGAACTCACGAGATGTCAACTTTGTAATAAGACAGCAGGTGATGGGTGCTCCAATAATAAAGAAAATAGGGCTCGAACCCATCCCTATGGGATACTTGATCATTGAACCCGGAATGACTGCGGGAAGAGTAGGACAGGCTGAGTTAATAAAGAGAGATGATATCAAAACGGCCATCGGATATGCCCTTGCAGCCCAGTATCTTGGAATGAAGCTGGTATATCTTGAGGCGGGAAGTGGTGCACCCGAACCTGTGCCTCAGGAAATGATAAGTGCGGTGAAAAAAGAGACTGATATCCCCTTAATAGTAGGTGGGGGAATAAGAACCCCTCAGCAGGCTAGAGCTATAGTGAAGGCAGGCGCTGATATAATTGTTACTGGAACTCTTGTAGAAGAGGTGAGCAATATCAGGGACTCTCTCAAAAAAATAATTGAGGCTATTTCTCTCTAAGCTTTAAATTCTTTATTATTCTTTTCGCCTTTTTTATGGTGCCCGTGGTTGTGATCGTCTTAATACCTATTTTTCTGAGATATTCAATAATCTTCTCTTTGTACCAGTGCCTGCATTTTACCACTGCATATTCTTCTTCATAATATGCTATTTTAGCTGCTGTATCTATTCTTCTAATCTCATAGATTAATTTCCGGAGTTTAGGGACGTTCATAACGATGATATATCTTCTTCTCCCGATTCTATCCTTGACTACCACAAATTGGGAATATGCGAGGAGTTATATAAACTTGCAAACTTAGAGAGTAATCAAATGAAATGTGTGAGACTAATAAGATTCCTTCTCTCCATCTCCAATTATTATTGAGGCGTAATTTAGAACGTAGTAAACTGTGATGAGAAATCCTCCTAAGATCGCTATGGCCATAAGCTGATATGCCTCCAACAATCTCATTGCTACTCCAACGAGTGCCACCCCTATGGGAGTTGTACCCATGGCCAGGAGTTCAATCACAGAAAAAATTCTTCCTCTAAGTTCACTTGGAACCATTTTTTGAAGCTTTGTCATTATAGGAACGTTCACAAGAGCATTTGTAGCACCCGAGGGAATCTGTATGGCAACGAAAAAAAGGTATAGCTGCCATGTGTTCATGCTTACACAGGGAGATGCAAGCACTGTCATAATTCCCTCCAAGATAAGTTCTACAAAGAGAAATTTAAAGACGAGATTTTCAGCTCTGGGACCAAGCTTTCCCATTATAAGCATGTTTCCAAGGAGCATACCCACCATAAATGCGGTTTCAAGAGAACCAAATTGAGTCGAGGAGAATCCAAATTGAACACGATAGAGATATGGGAGGACCACGGTGCCTATGGGATTGAGGAGGAAGTTTAGTATTAGGGCATAGATTAGAAGGAGGCTTATAGATTTCCTTGCCTTTAAGAACGATAATCCTTCCTTTAAATCCTCCCAGACTTCCCCGATATTCCCGATTTTTCTGCTCTTCCATTCATAGTGGATTAGCATCTCGAACAGCCCGGATCCGAAAAATGAGATTGCATTTATAAGTATGGCAAGTTTGATGCCACCAAAGGCATAGATTACACCTCCCATTATGGGACCCGCTATCCTCGTGGCTATTCCTGCACTCTGGATTATTGAATTGGCCTTTGCGAGCTCTTCTTTCTCTACCAAATCAGGGTACATTGCGCTTATCCCGGCGGAGAAGAATGTTCCCATAATGCTCATTAGGATTTGAACTATCAAGAGCGACTTTAAATCCAGAAGATTTAACCATATTATCGAAAAAAGGAGGATGCCTCTCGCTATGTCCAGCCATACCATAAGAGCTTTTCTGTTATATCGATCTCCCACAACACCGGCTATAGGGCTCAAAATCAATCGAGGGACGAGTTCTGCCATCACAAAAACGCTCATCATAGTTCCGCTTTTAGTTTGGTCTAGAACGTAGAGGGGTAAAGCTATGTCCTGTATGGCCCATCCAATTTGGGAGATAAAACGCCCAGCAGTGTAAACCCAGAAGTTTCTGTTTAGTATCTTCACTAAATATCGTGATAGGTGGTCAGATACATGTAATTTTATGATCACTTTTGACCATTTTTCTTATGAGGAAATATTAATAAAAGGAACCTCATGATGTTCTATGCCGGTGTGTCCCTTAGATTACAGATATGGCCGCGAAGAGGTGAAGAGCATATTTTCCGAAGAAAGCAAACTTAAATTCATGCTCCAGGTAGAACTAGCACTTCTGAAGGCACATGCAAAGTTTGGAAATATACCTGACGATTGCGTTGAGGTCGTGGAATCAAAAATTCCTGAGGTGAAGCTAAATAGGGCCAAGAAAATTGAGAGTGAGATAAAGCACGATGTTATGGCGATGGTCAAGGCGTTGGCTGAGCTGTGTGGTGAATGTGGCAAATACATTCATCTTGGAGCCACAAGCAACGATATAATAGATACAGCCACAGCTCTGCAGCTCAAACAATTTATGGAAATACTTGAAAAAGATTTGGTGGAGTTAGAAGATTCCCTAGCATCGCTTGTAAGAGAGCATCGACATACTATTATGCTGGGAAGGACCCATGGTCAGGCGGCGGTACCCATAACCTTTGGATTGAAGATGGCAGTATTTCTTGCTGAAGTTCTGAGACACCACGAAAGGTTAAGAGAATTGAAAAAAAGAATTCTGGTAGGTAAGATGATGGGTGCTGTGGGTACTGGTGCAGCTTTAGGAAAAAATGCTCTTGAAATTCAGGCACAGGTGATGAATTACTTAGGTCTAAACGAGGAAGAATCACCCACACAAATTGTAGCTAGAGATAGATATGTGGAGTTTGTATCTTTCCTCGCCGGAATAGCCACTTCTCTTGAAAAATTTGCAACGGAGATAAGAAATCTCCAGAGAAGTGAAATAGGTGAGGTTCAGGAGAGTTTTGATGTGGAGAAGCAGGTAGGTTCCAGCACCATGGCCCATAAGAGAAATCCAATAACTGCCGAGAACATATGCGGACTTGCGAGAATAGTACGTGGTTTTCTTATACCAACTCATGAGAGTGCCATTCTCTGGCATGAGAGAGATCTGACCAACTCTTCGGCTGAGAGATTTATTATACCTCATGTTTGCACACTTGTAGATGACATCCTTGTGAAATCTTCCAGACTCTTTAGAAATCTTCAGGTGAATAAGGAAGTTATGCTGAAGAATTTGAGGGTGCATGAGGAAGTCATGGCTGAGGCAGTAATAATGCATCATGTTTCCAAGGGATGGGGTCGCCAGGAAGCCCATGAAGCTGTTCGTAGAGTTGCAATGAAGGGTGGTAGGTTCAGAGATGCTCTTATGAAGGATGAAAAAATAGGCCCATATGTGAGAGATGAGATTCAAGAAATCCTGGACCCTCTAAAGTATGTAGGTGTGGCAGATAGAATAATAGATAGAATCCTTACTAGAATGGATGAATTAAGAAAGTAATAATTTTTATACTCTCTTTCTTTTTACAGTGTATGAAAGCTTTAATTCTCGCTGGAGGCTATGCAAGGAGATTGGCACCAATAACAGATTTCATTGCCAAACCCCTTTTACCAGTAGGAGGACGCCCTATAATCGAGTGGATTGTTGAAAAACTTAAAAACGCTGGGATTAAGGCAATAGTGGTATCTACCAATAGTTACTATGAATCTCAATTTCGCTACTGGCTTAAATGCAGGAACGAAGATATTTCCCTGATAATAGAACCCACGAAGAGCGAAGAGGAAAAGTTTGGAGCGATTCGGGGGATGAAGTATGCAATGGAAAAAATGGGAGAAGATGATTATATTGTGATAGCCGGAGACAATTTCTTCGATTTCTCCCTTGCTGATTTTGTTGAATTTTTTAAGAGAATTTACAAGCCTGTGATTGCGATTTACGATGTGGGAAATTTTGAAAGGGCAAAAAGATATGGCACAGTTCTCTTAGATTCTTCTGGAAGAGTAATAAAGATGATTGAAAAGCCTGAAAATCCTGAGACAACACTCATAAGCACCGCCTGCTACGCATTTCCTCGGGGAATTGATTCTTTCATGGATGAATATCTGAAGGGAGAGAACAATCCTGATAGCCCTGGATATTTCATATCATGGCTCACACAAAGATATGAAGTGTATGGATACATTTTTCATGGGACATGGATGGACATAGGAAACATAGACGAATACAGACAGGCATTCAAAATGTTTTACCATTAACCTTACTATTTTTATTATCAAATTTGTTACCAAAATGGTGTCAAAAAAGATGTAAAAAAACTCTATATTTCTAGCGTTCTATAGATTTACTTGCCCACGAGGGTTGGAGGTAGCTTCATGAGAGTTGTAAAGAGAGATGGAAGAATTGTGGAATTTGATAAAGAGAAGATATTCCATGCGGTTCGTAAAGCCATGGATAGCATTGGAGGCTACAGCGAGATAGATGCAAGAATAGTCACCAACGAAGTAGTTTCAAGAATAAGAGCGATGAAGAAGGAAGAGATAGGTGTAGAGGATATTCAGGATATTGTTGAGGAAGTCCTTATGCTTCAGGGATATGTTAAAGTTGCCAAAGCCTATATTCTCTATCGCGAGGAGAGAAAGAAATTAAGAGAAACAAAGAAAATTCTCGGAGTTCATGACGATTTAAAGCTTACAGTGAATGCTGTAAAAGTTCTGGAAGCGCGTTATCTTTTAAAGGATGAAAAAGGAAATATAATTGAAACTCCACGTCAGATGTTTGAGAGAACAGCTCGATATCTGGCCATTGTGGAAATCTTCTATGAGGATGATATATATGACCCTGAAGGCAGGCAGGAAAAAAAGGAACCTGAAGATGTTGAAAAACCAGAGTTTTTAAGTGTTTGGGAATTCAAGATGTTGAAGCGTGCCTACAAATATTTTGGAGAAGAGGGGCATATGAAAAGAAGCTTTGGATATGTCCTGAAAGCTCTCCAAGAGAGATGGAATAAGATTGAAATGGTTAAGAATGAGTTTATGGATGTAATGATTTCTAGGAAGTATATACCCAACTCACCCACACTGATGAATGCGAACACGAAGCTCGGGCAGTTAAGCGCGTGCTTTGTTCTTCCTGTGGCGGACAGTATTGAGGGAATATTTGACGCCGTTAAATATGCGG
>JAGHBQ010000038.1 GCA_021160945.1 Thermoplasmata archaeon | reverse complement strand
GTTAGGGCATACCCATTTTCCGTCTTTGGGATACATAAGTGAGCCGCATTTTGGACAGAACATAGGGATGCGATGTACTCATCCTTATTAAACATTTTGAACTAGCGGGGTATTTTGAGACCCTCTATTACAACAAAACTTGCCCCTGGAACATAACCCTCCAATATTTCTAAGGAAATCTCATCTCCTATAAGGGTGCTTCTCACTCTTGCGATATAGAAATAATCTTCCAAGAGAGATTCCACTTCTTCCATAGTATAAAAGTGTGTATCCCTGAATCTCTTGTCTCCCTTTTTTCCATATTCCACATACTTTCTTCCAAAAAAGCTATCACGGGGTATGAATCCAAGAATGAGAGCTCCATTGTCTTTCAGAACCCTGTGTGTTTCCTTCACTACCTTTTTTGCATCATGAAAAAATGGAAGCGTGGTAATTATCAACACCGCATAAAAATTATCATTAGAAAACGGTAATTCTTCACCCACTCCCTGGATTGTTTTGACTCCTCTTTTAGCTGCATATTCAAGCATTCTTTCCTCAGGGTCTATACCATATTCCACACCGAGTCTAGAGGCAAATCTTCCTGTTCCCACACCAATCTCAAGTTTCGGAGATGGATATTTTTTCACAACATCTTCCAGAGCTTTAAGTTCCGCCTCATATATATCCCGATGCCTCTCGTACCACGAATCATATTCTGCGGGATCAAACACCATTGAAGGGTAATTCCTCGCACAATTTTAAAATTTTACCCTCCCTTTCTACATATTGGAGAAGCTGATAGTAAAGTTTATTGCAACTCAAAGTTTGAGAATCTCCAACCATAATAAGCTTTCTCTTTGCACGGGTCAATGACACATTGAGTCTTCTACTATCTTTCAGAAAACCTATTTCTCCCATCGGATTGGATCGAACAAAAGAAATCACTATTATCTCTTTCTCTCTTCCCTGAAAACCATCCACAGATTTTATCTCCACTTCTTCGTCAGATATTAGATTTCTCAGTAAATCCACCTGATCATCATAGGGTGTTATCACACCAATATCTTTTCCTTTTATTCCTATCTCGAGAATGGAACAGACTATTCTTTTCACTATCTCACCCTCACCTTCATTTTCATAGGATGTTGAGCCCTTTCTCTGTCTTTCTGGCATGTTTCCACAAGTATCAATGAAAACCACAACACTTTCCGGTTTTAAAGCTTCCCTCTCGAATCCGCTTAGATGAGAGTATTTAAGATTGAAATCTGCAAGAGTAATATTCCTCACCTTAGGATGAGATCTCAGTGCACCATTGTAAAATTGGATGTTTGAGAATCCCATTATTTTATGATTCATCCTGTACTGCAAATCTAAAAAAGATGTTATGGATGGATATATATGATGCATCCTCTCAAACAGCGTATATTGAAGATCTTTAGCCTCGTAGCTCATAACTGTAGGCGGCAACTGCTTGTGATCACCTGCCATCACCACCTTTCTGACTTTTACTAAAGGAATTAGGGAGGAGGGCTCTGTGCTCTGAGTGGCCTCATCTATGAAGAGTGTATCAAATTGAAAATCTCGGAGAATTTCACTTCCAGCTGTAGAATTTGTTGCACATATCACCTCTCCCCTTTCCAGAATTTTCCTCACTGCTCTATCTTCAAGAGTTTTAGCTTTCTTCACCAGAATTTCAATTTTCTTCTGAATTTTTAGCCATTGAGCCATGCTTCTAATTACTGTAAGTGGTATGCCTCTAGCACTCTTCCCCGCTCTCGCCAAATAAAAAATTTCATCATCTCCCAACCCCCTTCTCCACTGCTGCGTTGGTTTTATATATTTATCCCTCTCTTCCACGAGCTTGTCCACCTCTTCCCATATTCTTCTAGCCTCTTTGTATTCTTCCTCAAACTGAACGAGATAATCCAGGGTATGCTCGAGAAGTGACTTTGTGACTCTTGCAGGATTACCTATTCTTACTACATTTACATAACGCCACAGTCGCTCAACAAGGTTGTCTACAGACACATTCGAATCAGCGGTGGCAAGAACCTTCTCACCAAGATTAACATGCTGCACAATAGATTCCACAAGAGTCGTTGTCTTTCCTGTCCCAGGAGGACCGTGAATAAGAAAAATCTTGTCGGAGGATAGCGAGCGGGTTACAGCATCTCTCTGCGATTTATTGAGCTCCCCATTGAAAAATTTCACTCTTCCAAATGTGACAGGTTTTAGCTCTTCCTTTCCCAGAAGGAAGGGGATTAAATCTCTTCGATTGGCTAGAGAATTAAGAGCTTCCTTCATTCTCCTAAAGGTCATATCACTCACATAGAGATCCATTCTTATTCCTCGGCCATATAGATACTTTGGAGGTTTTGTTGAGATTGATACCACTATGTAATTCTTTCCCTTCTCGTATACTGTTGCCTGAGGGTTTCTCTCACTTACCTTTCCCTGTGATAGAAGAACCACATCACCCACAGATATCTCTGTTTCTGGAAAATTCTTCCTGGTATATCTTATGAGGTATGCACCACCAAGTCCTCGACCTGCATCTTTGCCTCGAAGATTAAGGATTGCCCTGCCAAGCTTTTCTCTCTTTGTACCGCTCATCTTCCGAATTTCTTCCATATAAAGTCGCATCTCTTCTCTGCGCTCTATCTCTATAAGATGAAGGAAATAACTGCGATACTCCTCGAGATCATCAAACTTAATTTTCATAGAGCTTCATGGGGATTTGCGTATAAAAATTTAAGAGCTTTGAGACCACAGTTCTTCAAAATACTCTTCATATTCCTCTGCCACCTCTTTACTTTCTATCATCACATTTGCCTCATGATTATATTTCAATGCGGACATGCTCCAGTTGGTTGATCCCAAAATTACAATTTTACCATCTATTATTAGGAGCTTGTCATGAGTGCTCTGCTCGCCTCCATCCAATCTTACTTCTATTCCCTTGCTCCTGAAATACATGCTCCAATTTTTAGTGTAATTCTCTATACTTCTGCTCACATATCCATATGTTTTTCCATCTTCCAGAATTATGCGAACCCTTACACCTCTTTTATGAGCTTTAACAAGAGAAAGAGCAAGTTTGGAAACCTCATGGGTTTCCTTCTCAGGCTCACCATACCACTTCATCTCATACATAACAATATCGATGGATGAATGCGCCCCTTCAATTTTTTCAATCACTACGGGATAGTAATCCTCATCGTTTATCACCATTATCTCTGTATTATTACCACATATTATATTGTGAGAACCCTCAATCCAAATGAGCATCTGTGAAGATACGAACCCTGTGGCAAAAGCTAAGAGCACGGCAATGCTCAGCACAGTTTTATTGTTCATATTACTCAATCTCTCTTTTTTTATTTAATACCTGCGGAAATTATAGCCCATCATATTTTCTCTTCAGCAGGAGAGCATCCTCCTCAAGATTTGGACTCTCGGATATCACCACACCCTTTATATCAAATTCTTTCCATACCTTCAAGAGGTCAGGATAGTTCATATCCGATTCCTGAAGGTTGAGATGCCTTTTCTCGCCTTTATTTCCATACTCTATTCCCGAAACATGTATGTGCATATTATCCAGAGCTTCCCTGCCAAGATGTTTTTCCACATATTCCAAGATTTCTTTGAATTCCTCGTAAGTATTGTATTTACCTCCGCTTCTTGCATGCAGATGCGCAAAATCTATGCATGGGAGAACATTTTCAAGCTCTTCGCTCAATCTTACTATTTCCTCCACAGTCCCAAATTGTGTTCTCTTCCCTGTAGTTTCAGGGCGCACCCAGATTTTTATACCCTCATTATCAAGCTTTTGTATTAGCTCTTTCATTTCCCTCATCACATTTTCATACACCTTTTCTGCTGATAATTTTCCATAATAACCTGCGTGAAATACTATGGAATATCCTCCAGCAAGCCAAGCAATTCTGGCAGTTTCATATATTCTTCTTTTACTTGCCTCAACTTTTCCCCTATCCTCAGAATTGAGATTTATAAAATAAGGTCCATGAGCGGTCAAAATTACATCCCTATCCTTTGCTATCTTTCCTGCCTCTCTGGCCATTCTCTCTCCCATCTTCACACCCCTAACGAATTCCATCTCCATGGCATCAAGTCCAAGATTCCTCACATGCACTATCCCGTCAATTGTGCTCCTTCTGGGGGAAGATAGGGGCACTCCCGCAGGACCGAATCTAAGTTTCTTCATAATTAACAAAATTTTATACACCTATTTGAGATTATCTCAAAGATTTTTATAGTGTAACGCATTGAAGCAATGGTGTCAAATATGCTCACAAAAAAGCTATACGAAGAGGTTGATCTCCTATCCAGACATCTGCGGGTTCTCAAAGCTGTGATGAAACATCAACCCATCGGAATAAATCGTCTCTCCAAAATTCTCGGCCTGGAGGTGCATGAGGTAAGAAACTCCCTATCCACCCTGGAAAACAATGGTTTCATAGAAGCGACTCCAAACGGGGCGGTGATAAAAGGAGACATAAGAGAGAAAATATTTTCTTTGACAAACCAGATTATGGAGATACGGAATTCTCTGGAAATCCTGAGAAAGGAGTTTTTGGAGATAGTGATATAGAATGGGAAAGCCAGTATATTTAGGAAAAATTGAGCTTTATTGGTGTGATAAATGTAATCTTCCTCTTTTGGGAGAAAAATGTGGCATCTGCTTCTCTAAGGGTAGAAGGGTTGAAATAACTCCGCCTGGGGAGATAAGAATAGGGTTCCAAGGGGACCTTGAAATTTTGAGAGAGGCATTGAAAAAACAGTTTGGATACATCCTGAAGAGAAAATTTGTTCTCTTCAATAGAGTGCCCCACTACGACAGAATGGATGAAATTATAATCGATGGTTATGTTATTGGAAACCTCAGATTTGATATTGAACGAAAGGATTTCCATCTTACTCTTAGAATGGCAGGAGCCTATTTGATGGGCGATGAGATAAAAAGAGGATGGATTATGGCGGATAAGGGAGCAGTTCCTTTCATTCTTGAGGGGAGGAATCTCATGCTCCCGGGTATTGTGGATTTCTCAGAGGGTATTAAAAGGGGAGACGAAATCGTGGTTTTGGATAAAGATAAAAGGCCATTTGCTGTTGGTATAGCCAAGATGAGTTCTGAAGAGATGAGGAAAAGAGAAAAAGGCATGGCTGTGAAGATCCGTTACAAAGGCTATGGAGAGAGTCCATCTAAAAATGATCCACGCGTTGAGGATATAATAGAAGCAAATGAAACATATCTGAGAAAAATGGAAAAAAGAGGTATAGAATTCATAAAGGAAGTGAAAAGAAGGTATAAGCTTCCAATCGCAGTGTCCTTTAGCGGAGGAAAAGATTCCTTAGCTACTCTTCTTCTTGCCCTTGAAAGTGGTGAGGATTTTTCTGTTTTCTTCCTCAACACGGGGATAGAGCTCCCCGAAACGATAAGTTATGTGGAAGAGGTGGAAAAAAGATATAGAATAAAAATAGATCGCATAGAGGCAGGAGACGCATTTTTCAGATCATTGGAGCATTTTGGTCCTCCAGGTAGAGATTACAGGTGGTGCTGTAAAACATGTAAATTGGGTCCCACAACAAGGTACATATTGAAAAAATTTCCGAAGGGAGTAGTCACATTGATTGGACAGAGAAGATATGAGAGCATGGATAGAATGAGAAAGGGGAGTGTATGGAAAAACGAATGGGTTCCAAATCAGATATCAGCAAGTCCTATTCAAAACTGGTCTTCACTAAAAGTTTGGCTCTATATCCTTTGGAAGGAGGCGCCCATAAATCCATGGTATGAAAGAGGATTGACAAGGATTGGATGCTATCTATGTCCTTCCTCAGATCTGGCTGATTTTTTTATAGTGTCCAGATACTATTCTCCCATTGAAAAGTGGTTCAATTATCTGAAAGATTACGCTAAGAGAAAAGGTATTCCAGAAAAATGGGCGGAATCTTCCTGGAGATGGAAAAATCCACCAACATGGGCAGGAGGAATAAAGATAGAAAGGAATAAACTAAGGATCCATTTTAAAGGAGAGGATAAATGGAGAAATGTAGAATTTAATAAGGAAATAAACGTGGATAGGGCAAAAAATCTCCTTTTTGCTCTTCCACCAGGAACATGGAAGTGGGAAAAGAACTTGCAATTAGATGAAAACTTTCTGAAAGAGGGAAGATCTCTACTCATAAGATCTCAGGAGTGTGTTGGCTGTGGCATATGCCTGGGAAGATGTCCTGTAAATGCTCTGGAGCTCAAGAATAATATGGTAGAACTGGAGGAGGATAAGTGCATCCATTGCTTAGACTGCCTCGGCAATTGTCCTGCAGAGGAATTTTAATCCTGAAGATAATGGATTATCTTATCCCGAAACTCTTTGATGGGGATGTTTTTCACAATATAATCTTCCGCACCTGCTTCAAATGCATCTTCTGCCACATAATCCTTGTCCAGACCAGTTATAACTATTACCTTAGCTTCTTTGTTTATTTCTTTGAGCTTTCGGATAAGCTCAACACCATTCATGTCAGATAGGATTATATCAACTATAACCAAATTTGGTGTGTTTTTCTTAAATTTTTCAAGCGCTTCCTTCCCGTTTTTAGCCCATACTATCTCAACGTTATCCTTCTTGAGTACATCCCTCATAAAGCTGTAGAAGAGCGATGAATCATCCACCAGGAGTATGCTCTTCATAATATCTCCTCCATCAGGATTTTTGGATATCCCTCTTCTGTACTTAAATCAAGATGATACACATGCGTCCATGGCTTGATGCCATACATTATCACATTCCCGTTGACATTGTTGACCTTGAGATAAATATCAGATAGCCCTGCACAGAATCTCTTTATTCCCTTCTCTGAAATTTTACCGCTTATTATCAGTATACCACTCCTCTTTCTTATTTCATTTCTCAGAAAATCTACAAACTGCATAAGCTCATTGGAAGTGAGATAACTATACAAACGATCATATCCAAGGATTACGAGTGGTGTGGCAGTACTACTCTCCAAATAGATTTTTACCAAATTTTCAAGAGTGTCTTTTCTCATGTCCACATAGGTGATGAAATCCTCCATCTCCTGCTCGTTGTAGAGCACATTTAAATAATTCAGCTCCTTCTCAAGGGAGAAGAGATATATCTGATATTTCAGCTCATTTGTATCCATATCATTTGGGGGAATAACCAAACTTTTTATTCCATTCTTTAAGAAATTTGCAAGTGTGGACATTATAATGGAGAGATGATATTCCCCTGGTACATATTCTTCGAAATCATAGAAAACAGTATCCCCTCTTTTAAAAGTTATAACCTCGTCGAAAACACAAGAGGGAATACCGCGACCTATCTTTATCTCCTTTTTGGGAAATTCTTTTAGAGTTCGTGGATGCTTGAATGAAGAAGAAAGTAAAGTATGTGCCTTACCATCCTTGAGGGAGAAAACATACTCGGATCTCTTGATTTTCACACCACGAAGCTTATCTATGGTGATTTCCCTTTCCATCCTTCCGTTTTCCAGCATTTTATGGAGTGTCACAACACCATCTGCCACATAAGAAAGCTCATCTTCCTCGATCCCTTCTTTTGCAATGATTATATTAACTCCCATATCCGAAAGCTTTATCAGATTGAGGAAAAATCGCTCAGGATCGTAAATTTCTCTTCTCTCCCTTTCCTCAATTTCCTTGTACTTCATCTCCTCAAGTATTGTATGCCAGCTATCTATTATAATGGTATTCACCCTCCCCTTCTCTACGAGATTTAGTGCATATCTAAAGGATTCAGGGAAAAGATAGAATATGCTCTTAAAGCTTTCAGAGTTCTCATACTTATACTTTCCATCGAGCACAAAGATTCTTTTGCGATCCTTATTATCAATCCAGGGATAACTTCTTTCAATATCCTTAAAAACTTTCTCCGTTGTTATATAAACAGAGTTCTTCATATTTTTCATTAGGGTGAGAGAGAAAATAGTCTTCCCCGTGCCTGGTAATCCACGAATTAGAAGTATAACTCCTTCTTTTTTAAGGAACTCCTCGATCTCCGGCGGAACATTCATGGGATTTAAAATACCACCCAACCATATTAAATTTTCGTTATATTTCTCTAATCTCCGCAGAGGATTAATTTTATCAAAGGAAATGGATTATGAGGATAAGTTTAAATAGGAAATTCTCTCTATAGTAAAATGGTGCAGTATTTATGAAGAAGATGTACTCTAGGAAGGAGGATGGCATAGCTCCCACTGTTGGAACCATATTCGCTTTAATGATCTTTACCAGCTTACTTTCTATGTTTATGATGCAGGTAGTCCCCGTTCAAATGAAAGGGAGTGAAGCTCAGCATGATCTTAAGGTTGTATCGCAATTCTCTTACATGAGAAGTATGATGGATCTTCTCACACTTACTAAAAATAGTAATTATACAACCTATGTACCGATAAAGCTGGGGGCGGAGGGAATCACACTCTTTGCATCACCCACCTACGGGCAGCTTTCAGTATTTCCTGCAACGAATAATTCAAGTTTTCAACTTTCCCTTAATT
>JAGHBQ010000108.1 GCA_021160945.1 Thermoplasmata archaeon | reverse complement strand
TCTTTATGGAGGCGAGAAAAATGAATGACAACACCATTCTTCAAGTTTACAATTTAAAAAAGTACTTTCCTGTGAAGGGTGGTATATTTGGAAAGGTTATCGCAGAAGTCAAGGCTGTGGATAGGATATCCGTTGAAGTGAGGAGGGGTGAGACCTTCGGATTGGTAGGAGAGTCGGGCTGTGGAAAAACCACATTCGGAAGAACTATTCTTCGGCTTATTAATGCAGATGACGGGATGGTCTTTTTCGGGTTACCGCAAGAACTTCAAAATAAAGTCAGAGAGCTCCTCACTAAGAAGGATGAGAAGAGTAAGAGAGAGCTGGAGATAATAAGGAGAAAATATGATCTCACCCAACTTAAGGAGAAACAGGTGTTGAAGTATAAAAGAAGAATGCAGATAGTGTTTCAAGATCCACAATCCTCCTTGGATCCCAGAATGACAGTTAAGAAGCTGATTGCTGAACCTCTTCTCACACATAAAATAGTTCCACGGCAAAAGATAGATAAAAAAGTTCTTGAGCTTCTTGAATCGGTTGGATTGAAAAAGGAGCATCTCCACAGATTCCCCCATGAATTCAGTGGTGGTCAAAGGCAGAGGATAGGAATAGCAAGAGCGCTATCCTTAAATCCTGAATTTATGGTATTAGATGAACCTACCTCCGCTCTCGATGTTTCTGTACAGGCTCAGATTCTGAACCTGCTTAAAAAACTGCAAAGGGAGAGAAACCTTACCTACATTTTCATCACCCATGATTTAAGTGTGGTAAAACACATGGCCCAAAGAATAGGTGTAATGTATGTAGGCAAGCTTGTGGAAGTGGCGCCCGTGGATGAGTTATTTATGAATTCTCTACACCCCTACACAAGGCTACTTCTGGAGTCCATACCCATTCCTGATCCTACAAAGAGAAAGAAAGAGAGGAAGCTCATCACTGGTGAAGTGCCCAGTGCAATAAATCCACCCAAGGGATGCAGGTTCCATCCGCGCTGCCCACATGCCATAGAGGGTATCTGTGATAAGCTGGAGCCGCCTTTGATAGAGGTTAGCAATGAACATTATGTTGCCTGCCATCTATATCAGAAGAGATAAGGAAAATGGATAGAGAACTAAGATTTAAAGTTTTGAGATTGATATTTACCTTTCTGGGGTATCTTCTCTTTCTTTTTTTCTTAGTGGGTGGTGTCGTGGAATTTTTAGTTCATTCCTGGCTAAGCTCCTTCATATTTTTTTCATTCTCTGCGCTCTTTTTTGTGGGGACCACTTACATTTATCTAGGGACATCTCTCTATGTAATTTTTGATCACTCAGTATATGTGCCCCGTCTATGGAGACACGCAAAAAATGAAATACTGGAGCTGAGTGATGTCAGGAAGGTGAAGAGAGTGAGATCTTTTTTGAAGGATGGCTATTATCTGTACACAGATTATGGCTACTACTACCTTAAAAAGAGCGTATTTGTAGAAATAAAAGAAAAGTTACCAGAAAAGTGTATTTACGAGGAATAAAAGCTTTATCGGAGGAGTTAATTACTTGGATATGCATCCTTCTGATAGAATTCGAGGAGAGAAAAGCGAGATTCTGAAGGGAAAGAAAATAGCATTATGCGTCACTGGAAGCATATCTTCTGTAGAAGCAGTTAAGGTGGCGCGAGAACTCATAAGACATGGAGCTCAGGTTTATCCATATGCGACCACTTCAGCACTTAAATTTATAGGCAAGGATTCTCTGCTCTTCGCTACAGGAAATCCAGTGGTGGATGAACTTACTGGAAAAGACGAGCATCTGGAGGCTTTTGATCTCATCTTAGTTGCCCCTGCAACCGCGAATGTAATCTCTAAAGCTGCCTGCGGTATCGCAGATGATGCTGTGAGTACTCTTATTCTTGCCAATCTTGAAAAGTGCATGTTTATTCCCACAATGCATGAAAAGATGATGAATAATCCGATATTTCAGGAGAATGTAAATAAGCTCAAGAAATACTGCAAATTCATTGAGCCGGTGAGGGAAGAGGATAAGCTCAAGCTCCCCAATCGTGAAAGCATAGCTGCAGAGGTAATGCATTCTCTTAGAAATGAGCTGAGGGGAAAGAAAATTCTTGTAATTGGAGGAGCAGGATATGAGAAGATAGATAATTTTAGGATTATCACCAATTTAGCTACAGGTAGAACGGGAGTGGAACTGGCAAAATATGCCTATTACTATGGTGGAGAAGTAAAGCTTCTAGTGTCTCTTCATTCTGTAGAGATTCCTTCCTTTATCCCCTTTGAAAGTTTTGGAAGTATCGAAGATCTTCTTTCTCGTATGGAGGTATATAAAAATTACGATGTCATAATTGTGCCTGCAGCACTCCCAGATTTTAAGCCTGTGAAAGTGGATGGAAAAATTAAATCTCTTAGAGAATTTGAAGAAGTGAGATACACTGAGAATCCGAAATTTTTGAAGGAGTTAAGAAAAACCTACCATGGCTTTCTTGTAGGTTTTAAGGCAGAGAGTGGCGTGAGTGAGGAAGAGCTAATAAGGAGAGCAAGGGAGAGAATGAAGGAATATTCCCTGGATATGGTGGTTGCAAATCTATTGGAGGATGTAAAACCTAAGAGCACAAGAGTCCTTATAATCTTTGATGACGATTTTGAAAGGGTGGAGGGAAGTAAGGATATGGTTGCCAAAAGAATAATTGAGATTGTGGCGGAATCTTTATGATAGAAGCATTCTCTCCCGGGAGTGTCACTTTATTCTTTGAAATAAAGGATGATAAAAAAGATCCGCTTAAAATAGGCTCTAGAGGTGTAGGTATATGTCTCTCTCGTGGAGTGAGAACAAAAATACAGCGATCTTCCAAAATTGAGGTTTATATAAATGGTAGCAGAGAGATTCAAACTATTCAGGAAGAGATTTCTCGGAGTTTCGGATTCACAGGCAGAATAGAAAGCACAGTAGAACTTCCTATCTCGCAGGGTTTTGGAATGAGCGGTGCAGCAGCTTTGAGCACAAGCTTAGCCATCGCTGCCTTCTTAGGTAAAACTTCTCTTGAGGCGGCTCATACTGCCCATATTATGGAGATTAAAAGAAAAAGCGGTCTTGGAGATGTGGCAACTGAATATGAAGGAGGTATTACTCTGCGAAGGAAGGAAGGAATACCTCCCTATGGTGTGTTAGATAGAATAATTCATCCTCCCTTACCTCTTTATCTGGTGATATTCGAAGAAAAGGGTATCGAGACAAAGAGTATTCTTGCGGATCCGGAAAAAAGAAGAAAAATTAAAAAGGAGGGTCATAGAGCGATGAAGAAATTTTTAAAAGCCCCCTCTCTTGAAAATGCAATAAGGATAGCCAGAGAATTCGCCATAAGCACCTCACTTTTAAGCGAAGAAGCAAAAAATTTTTTAGAGCTCTGTGCCAATTCCACGGTGGCTATGATAGGAAATTCGGCTATAATCTTCGGCGAGTGCAAATCCTCAATTCTTGAAGATTACAGAGTTTTTAAAGTAGGTGTAGGTCCTCGAGCTCATATTGTCTCGTTTGCTTAGAAAAAACTTTATCTTTCTTCCTGAATTAGGGTATTCGATGGATTTGAGGAAGGAAATCATTGAGGAATTGCTCAAACATAACATTCTTGTGGAGCCTGATGTGGTTGATTTCATCATTGAACGCGGAGGTAAAGATTATCTTCCACATTTCATAGAAGAATATAGACCCTTAGAAGTGGTTACCCTCTCCTCTCTTAAAAAAGAAAAGAAGGCATCGGAAAAAACTGTTTTTTCTAAGCCCGAGGCCTCAGAATATGAGTGGGATTTAAAGGTTTTAATGGGTGAGGTGGAGCTAAAAATAAAGGGGGGTGGTGTGGAGGACTTCAGATCCCTTTTTTTGGATCGCTACAAAAGACTTGCAAGAATACTTAGAACGCAAACTCAACTTAGGGGATATACCGAGATATCCAAACTTCGGGGAGGTGAAGTAAAGATTATTGGGATGGTTGATGAAATACGCATCACTTCTCGGGGCTCTTTAGTCTTCACCCTCGAGGACCCTTCTGGAAGAGTGGAATGTTATTATCCTGAAGGTTCATTTCTTCTAAATGATGAAGTTATAGGAGTCGTGGGAAATTACAGCGAGAATAATGGTAGAATTTATGTAAAAGAAATACTTAGGCCCGGTGTGCCCATATTGAAGAAAAATCGTAAAATTGCGGAAAATATATCTGTTGCAATAATCTCTGATACGCATATTGGAAGTAAAATGTTTCTAGAAGCCCGCTGGAGGAAATTTTTAGAATGGTTGAAAAGAGGCAAAGGAGATGCCGCGGGTGTTAAATATCTTCTCATTGGTGGAGATCTTGTGGATGGAATAGGAATTTATCCAAATCAAGAGGAGGAACTGGAGATACTGGACATATATAGCCAGTATGAGAAATTCGCCAAATATCTTGAGGAGGTTCCGGATTACATAAAAATTGTTATGATTCCTGGAAATCATGATATTGTGAGAAATACAGAACCGCAACCTGTTTTGCCAGAAGAGGTCAGAAAGATGTTCAATGGGAACGTGGAGTTTCTTCCAAACCCTGGAATTTTTTCAATACATGGATATAAATTTCTTATGTATCATGGCACTAGTCTCAATGATTTGGTTGAAATGATACCGGGTATGAGCTACGAGAGAATTAATGAGATAATGAAATATATGCTTGAGGCGAGACACCTTGCACCTACTTATGGAAGCAAAGTCTCCATGGCTCCATTACCAAGAGATTTTCTCACAATAGATATTGTACCCGATGTTTTTATCACAGGGCACGTTCATGCCTTCACGTATACCATGTATAAAAATATACATCTAATCAATGCATCTTGCTGGCAATCACAAACAAAGTATCAGAAAATGATGAACTTCAATCCTGATCCCGGTAAGGTGGCTATTCTGAATCTACACACCGACAAGGTTAAAGTATTATCTTTCTGATGTCTCTGAAGGATGATTTGTTCACTATTTCATAGGAGCTCATATATCTTTTAAAGAGAATTAGCCGTACAATTTCACCCTCTACATTATCCCTAATTCCAAGAATTTTGCGTGGATATGTAGTAGCCATTTTGAGTATTTCTAAAGGGGGTATTTCTCCAAAAAGTTTGGAAATTTTATACGCCGCTTCCATCTCTCTGAAAATGGAGGGTAGTGAGATCATCCCATTATCGGTTCCAAGAGCTACCCGGAGACCGAATTTAAGAAGCCTAGGTATATTTACCAAGCTTCCAAAAAACATATTTGCACGGGGAGTAACTACAACAGCAATCTCTTTTTCTTTGAGTTTGATTAAATCCCCATCAGTACATTGGAGAGCATGAATCACAAATATAGGATTCAAACTCAGAACCTTCTCCACATCCTCTCTTATCCTCTCTGAAAAGTGGATTGCAAAAAGCTTATTTTTTCTTTTAGCCCAATCCGCCATGTCCTTCACAAAATCCCAAGAATAATCGGAAATACTGCTCAAGCCAATACCATGTATCCTTTCATCTTTAATCCTGCCCAGGATAACTGGGGTTATTTTCATACCCCGTGAGGCTTCTATGAGAAGATCAATTCCCTCCTTTCCCCCCTCCCTAAAATCTACAAAGTGAGATATACCCTCACTTTCCATAATTTTCATGCTCCTTCTCATACCCCTATACACCCTACTCCTATTTCTGAGTACTTTATATTTGAACCCTCCAGGACCAACAATCTCTTCCAACTTTCCACGGGGCTCTTCCTGACATGAAAAATCACCAATGTGGGTGTGCATATTGATAAAAGTAGGTATTACTGTACCTCTAAAATCAAAGGGCTCTTTTCTTTTCTTCCACACATTCTCCAGAATCCCATCTTTTATTTCAATTGTTCCACGGAAAAATTCGTCTTGGAGCATTATATTCCCATAGATTCTCACAGAGCAGTATTGGAG
>JAGHBQ010000141.1 GCA_021160945.1 Thermoplasmata archaeon | reverse complement strand
CAGTGATGTCTATGAAAATTCCTATGGTGCCAATGATATTTCCCTCCTCATCTTTCAGAGGCGACGCATTTATGAGAACATCTATGTGCTTTCCATCCTTTCTAACAAACACCGTCTCATAGGAGTCGCTTATCCCCCTTAGCCTCCTCTCTGTGCCCTTCTTTATTTTCTGAAAACCTCCCCCTGTGGTAATCTCCCTTATATTTTTGCCAATGAGCTCATTTACCTCATATCCAAGCATTTCTGCAAATTTTTTATTCACAAAAGTTAAATTATCATCCAAATCAGTCATTCCGACCCCAACAATGGAGGTATTTATTAAATTCTCCAACCTCTCCCTCCTCATCTTTGTTTCGGTGTAGAGTTTTGCATTCATAATAGCTACCGCCAGCTGTGGAGCCAGAGTTTCCAGAAGCCTCTTGTCATTCTCATCAAGCATGTCCTCTTTTTTCGTTTGAACAAGCACGGCACCAATAACTCTATTCTTGTATAAGAGAGGGACTCCAAGCCATGAACTTGGGAGCCAGCCCACTATGTGAACCTTGGCAGGTAATTTCTCTTTTTCTTTTTTGAAATCCCTGATTAAAAGAGATTTTTTATTTTTAACTACCCATCCTGTTATGGATTCTTCAAGATTAAATGGCTTGAACTTTGCTGTGATATCTCTTCCATCCTCAAGAGTAAGAGCCATTTTGAGCTTTCCTTCTTTTTCATCGTATAATGCTATGGCATAGGTGTCAAAATTCACTATTTTTCTCAACTCCTCGTAGCTTCTTCTGTAAATATTCTCCAGGCTGAGCTCGGCGGTGATGGTCTGTGCAAAGTTGTAGAGTAATTGTAGCTCCTTATTCTGTCTCATTATTTTTTCTTCAACTTTTTTTCTATCGCTTATATCCCTTGCAATTACCAGTCCATGGGGTTTTCCGTTGATAGTGAAAACTGAAGGTGAGAGCTCAAGTGGGAATACCTCGCCGTTTTTTCTTCTTGCCAGAGCCTCCACTATCCGATATTTTTTGAATCCTGTGTCTGGAGAAAGAACTCTTTCTGTTATTTTCTTTACTCTCTCTCTGTCTCTCTCTGGAGCAAGATATTCAAAAAATTCTTTTCCAATTATTTCTTTGGCTGTGTATCCAAATATCTTCTCAGCAGCGGGATTCCAGTATTCCACCCTGCTACGAGAATCCACCATTATTATTGCATCTCTTGCCATCTCTCCAATTGCCTTATATTTAACCTCTAACTCATTTCTGTGGGAGAGATCCCGGGCAATTACGATAGCTACCTCTCTTTCACCCATGCTCACGAGATTTATTGAAAGCTCAAGAGGTACAAGATATCCCTTTTTATGTTTGTTAAAAGCCTCTACAATCATGTATTTTCTTTTTCTTAAAATACTCGATACATGCCAAATCTTTTCCTGCATTTCTTCTGGTAAGAGAATACTTATATTTTGACCTATAAGCTCCTCTTTTTTGTAACCAAGCATCCCTGCGGCTCTTTCGTTCAGGTCCAGTATCTTTCCATCCAGAGTTTCAATAAATATTCCATCCGGAGAGCTTTCGATTATGCTTTGGTAGAATTCTCTTTCCTGCTGCAGCCTCTCCTCCAGTTTCTTTCTATCTGTCACATCATATTTTATCGCCACAAAGTTTGTAATTTTTCCATGGGCATTCTTGATGGGAACAATGCTCATTTCTTCCCAGTAGAGGCTCCCATCCTTTCTCTTGTTTATGAGCTCTCCATGCCATGTTTTTCCTGAGAGTATGGTCTTCCACATATTTTCATAAAATTCCTTAGGATGCTTTCCACTTTTCAAAATCCTTGGATTATGTCCTATTACATCCTCATGGGAATATCCGGTTAGCTTCTCGAATGCAGAGTTCACAAACCTGATGGTGCCATTTGCATCAGTAACCACGATAGCCTCTCTCATATTTTCTAGGGCTGATGTTACTATATTAATGAATTCCTCATGTGGAGTGAGTGATATTACAAGGAATTCTCCTGCTTTTATTATATTTAAGCTCCAGGTATGAAGTTTTCCGGAAGAATCCTTAAGAATAACACTTTTCACCAACCTTTTTTCCATTTTCGCTCTTTCAAAGGCATCTTTTGCCTCTTCTCTATAATCTTCTGGGATAAAAGCAAAAATATTCTTACCAATAACTTCTTCCTTTTTTATTTTTCCCTCCAAAATCTTTTCTATTTCTTTGCTCAAATCCACAATTTTATAGCTACTATCAACTATTACTACTCCTCTTTTAAGCGCACCCAATATAGGGGTAAGGAGTTCATTCTTCTTTCTCATCAATGAGACAACTTCACTCCTATATTAATCTTTTTGCATATTTTTATCTGGAGAGATAATTAAAGCTCTAGGTATTTCAATAATTCTCCAATTTGGAAGGGTTTGTGCAAAACATTGTATCTCTCATGTTTAAAATCTTCAAAGGCAGATATAATAAGAATCCTCTCCTTCCCCACCTTCTTTTCGACTTCCTTTGCAAGGGTTACTCCATCCACGCCCGGAAGCTCATAGTCGAGAATATAGAAATCGTATTTTTCCTCCCTTATTTTTTTGAGAGCAGAGTCTCCATCGTAAAAGACATCAACCTGGCTAATTTCCTTTTTTCTTTTTAAGATATCTTTAATCAATCCGACCATGGAACGGCTATCTTCCACCACAATTACCCTCATCGCTAATCAATATGAAAGTTCAGATATATACAGGGTTAAATGAGCATGCTCATTTTTCTTGTATTTTGCATCAAAAACTTCGCAAATTTTTCATGATTTTCAAAAAAATAGGATGCTAACTATACCTTTAAATAATGTCACGCAAAGTTTTCCCTCGGTGATTCAAATGAATGGGAAACTTGTGTTGGGAATTATAGCGATTCTCGCAATCTTCGGAATAGCAGCCTTGAGTGGAATGCATGTGAACACGGGAGCAGCAGCTTTGGATTCACCAGGCAGTGATGCCCAGGTTCAGGGCGGCGATCCACCACTTGATTATGATTATGCGTGCATTTACCCAGTGACACTTTTGGATGCTGATCCACCGTTAGATTATGAT
>JAGHBQ010000193.1 GCA_021160945.1 Thermoplasmata archaeon | reverse complement strand
CTATTTCAGAAAAGCTGAGAGACTTCTTAAAGATCTCAAACAAGAAGGTAAGAAATACTGCACTGCATTGAGCACCATTTATGCTCTCCAGAAGAGACATGAAGAGGCAATTGATATTCTCCAAAAGCTTCTGAAAGAAGAAGAAAATTCTGTGGATGCGTTGAGCACTCTTGCCTATGTATATTTCTTGAAGGGAGAATTTCAAAAAGCCATCGAGTATTATTCAAAAATCTTGAAAATTGAGCCAGAGAATACAGAAGCTCTTTTCAACACAGCATTCATATATCATTCTATAGGAGAATTGCCAAAAGCAGTGAATAACTACTGGAGATATTTAAAACTCGTGCCCAAAGATGAAATTGCCTGGAACAATATGGGTAATGCCATCTACAATCTTCACAGATATATGGAGTCCATACCCTATTTTATGAAAGCCGTTAGTATCAATCCGTCCTATGAAATTGGATGGAATAATATAGGCAACGCCCTAGCCAAGATGGGATTCTATGAAGAAGCAATCAGATATCAGGATATGGCCATTCAACTTAACAGAAAATTTAATTACGCATACCATGGGAAGGGGATTGCCCTCTTTGAGCTAGGTAAATACGAGGAAGCTTTGGAATGCTTAGAAGAGGCTCTTGCTCTTAATCCAGATTATGGAGAAACCTGGTACTGGAGGGGAAAATGTCTCTATGCTCTTGAAAGATTTGAAGAGGCTGTGGATTCCTTAAAAAGAGCTGTTGAAATTGATAATAGCTTGATTGAAGCTTGGGAGCTACTCGGTGATATCTATTCTCTTTTAAAATACCATGCAAGGGCACTTAAATGTTACAGAGAGGCCATTAAAAGAGGAGATGAAGAAAGAAGAATAAGGATTCACCTCAAGCTTGGGGAATATGATGAAGCAATAAAATATAGAAATTCTCAAATTCAGGCCAGAATACTCTATGAGCTTGGGAAATGTGATGAGCTGATGAAGATAGAGAATAATAAAATAATCTTCTACAAAGTTCTCTGCTTGGAAAATGAAGGAAAATACGAAGATGCCCTGAAAATGCTAAAAAATTTAAGCTGGAAAGATAAAAGATTTCTGGAGGAGGAGAAAATTCTGAAATATGTTCTTGGATTGATAGATAAATTAAATTGTAAGGATGACCCAACATGTTTAAGATTGGGCGCACTCCTTCTTAAAAGAGGAAGAATTGAGGAGGCAAGAAATTATCTTAAAAAGTGCAAACTTCCAGAAGCATATTATTTATTGGGCGAATCCTTTTTAATTGCGGGAGATAAGAAAAGTGCAATAAAATATTTTGAAATAGCTGCTGGTATGGGCTCATGGGCTGCAGTTAAGAAACTAATGGAGGTGAAAAAAAGTGAGGAGATATTTTCTCAGCAAGAAAAAGGTAAAGGAGATAAAAAATAAGCTTGCCATAGATCTCTACCTTGAGGGAAAATTGGAGATCGTGGAAAATGATGTCACCATAATTCTGAAGGATGGTGAGCCAGCCTATTTCCTTTATGAAGGAAGATACTATCCAACGGTTTTGATGCTCCTTAAAAATCCTCCAGCGAGATATTTTGTAACTGTGGACATGGGAGCAGTAAAATATGTGCTTAATGGTGCCAATATCTTTGCCGCAGGAATAGTTGACGCAGATAGAGAAATAGAACCCGGAGATGGAGTTTATGTGAGGGATGAAAAGTATCAAAAACCATTGGCTGTGGGTATAGCTAAATTGTCAGGAATAGAGATGATAAAAGCTGAAAAGGGAATAGCCGTGAAAAATATCCACTATTATGGAGATAAAATATTCAAAATGTTTTAGCTTTCTCTTCATAGGTTTCTTTAGTGAGCTCGAATATCACTGCTGAAGATACTATCCATGCTAATCCAATGATCAACGCCAGGATATTCTGCCATATGCCATACAGTATCAGAGCTATTGGAATAAAGTAAAGAAGGGTGTAACTGATTATTCTGTGCATTCACTCACCGGATCATCCGAAGAGTGCTCCGAGACCTGCAATGGCTTCTTCTTCCTTCTTCTCCTCTTCTTCCTCTTTCTTTTCCTCTTCTTTCTCTTCCTTCTTCTCCTCTGTAGATGCTGCTGCAGCAGGTGCTGCTGCTACTGGTGCAAAGGTTGCTGTTTTTATAGCTTCCTCTATATTAATCTCACTGAGAGCAGATACCAGAGCCTTAATTCTTGCCATATCCGGCTCGGCTCCCGCTGCTTTTATTATCTCTGCTATCGCTTCTTCATTTATTTCCTTTCCCAGCGAATGCAGGATCAGGGCACTATACACATATTCCATTTTTACTACCTCCTTTCATTTCATCCAAACAGGGCTCCAAGGCCTTCTATGGCCTCTTCTTCCTTATTTTCTTCTTCCTCTTCCTCTTTCTTCTTCTCTTCTTTTTCCTCTTCTTTCTTCTCCTCAGATGGAGGAGATGGTCTATTAGATATTAAATTTTCTAATTCTTCATCCAGTCCGCCCTTAAGTACGGAGGCTAAGGAGAGCATATCCTGGTAAGCCTTGCTTATTATATGCTTTACTGTATACTTATTCACAATCCCCGCATTTACAGCAAGGTTCATTGCCTCACCGTGTGCCTTGGCTATGAGCATTGGCATGGTTATCTTTGTAGGCCATGCAATGTTCATTGAGAGATTTATAGCATACTGAATTGCATTAAGAACATCGCCGTAAACCTTCTCTGTATCCACTTGAAGTATATCCTTGGGGAATACTATTTCATCTTCGTAAGCTGCTCTCAAATCAAGACCCACTGTCATCGGATAAATCTCAAGTTTTGTGAGTACTTGGGCAACGTCTTTACTTATTACCTCTCCCTTCTTTACCAGCAAAGTATCCTTCCGAATGACTATTTTTCCCCTCTGAACTGCGGCAGGTAAGCCCACCTTCTGGAACTCGCTTATTATTGGACCTGGCTTAAATGGAGTTTCACCTTCGTGTACCACTATGTCATCAGGAGCTATCTCTCCTCCCTTTGCAGGTGCTTTTGTCTTCGTTCTCTCCATCAATTTCGCAAGCTTAAAGGCGTTCATCTTTGTGAAAATTATACCCATCTGCCCTTCAATATATTTTGCTAAATCTTTTAGATTTTTCTTGGATGATTTTTCCAGTGCCAGTTTTATTAGTCGGTTTTTGCCCACAATAAATACGGCTTCGTCCTTTAGTTCTCTTCTCATTTTCTGCATCTGAGAGGCAGGGATATTATTGATATTCACAATACCGATTACAGGATACTCCTCCGCGAGTTTAACAATTTTGTCTACGAATTGATATTTCCAAGGGGCTACATGTGCCATTTGCCTCACCTCAATTTTATCCTCACTGCAGGGCCCATTGTGGTCTTCACATACACCGATTCAATGTTCTGATATCCTCTTTCGAGCTTGTGCTCCAGCCTTTTGAGGACCTCTTCAATATTCTCTGCGATTTTCTCTATCTCCATGTTTTTAGTACCCACTGGCACATGGAATGTTCTCTTATCTCTGGATCTCATTCTTACAGTCTTTTTCAAATTCCTCACCATAGGACAGGGATCTCCACCAGGAGGTATGGGTTTGGGCATTTTACCACGGGGACCGAGTATGATACCTAGAGTTTTACCTATACGTGCCATCAACGGTACCTCTGCAAGGAAAAAATCATATTGGTTGGCCAGCTTTCTTGCCTTTCTTTTATCCTCAGCCAGTTTGTCTATTTCTTCAGGGGGAATTACTATATCTGCACACTCTTTGGCTTTCAAAGCAGTTTCGCCAGAGGCAAAGACCCCTACCTTTATCTCTTTACCTCTCCCATGGGGAAGTATAACTTCCTCGTTTATCCTGTTTTTAGGAATACTCAAATCCACATCCTTGAGATTTATCGCTAAATCTACGCTTTCTAAAAACTTTCTATCCTTAGACTTCTCAATCGCCTCTTTAACGGCTGACACGATATTTTCACGCAATTAAACTCCTCCTTGTAGGAAGCGAGCCATACGGCTCTCCTACAAGTCATCATTCACTGGGAATGGTGATTTCGTTCTCCTTTATAAGCTTTTGCACTTCGCGCGGATCCTTTCCTTCTACAGTGACACCCATGGAAACGCATGTTCCCAGAACTTCCATTACTACACCCTTTAAATCATAGGACAGTGAATTCTCTTTTTTCATCCGAGCTATTTTTATCACCTGATCTAAGGTGAGATCCCCAACCTTGTTCTTTCTTGCGTCCCCAGAGCCTTTCTCTATTCCCAGTTCTTTTTTAATAAGTGCTGAGGTGGGCGGTGTACCCACGGTTACTGTAAATTCCTTGGTTTTAGGGTCCACATCAACTATGACTGGAACCTCCATACCAGCATAAGCCTTAGTTTTCTCGTTGATTACCTTCACTACCTGTGCAACATTCACCCCCATAGGTCCCAGGGCAGGGCCCAAGGGAGGTCCCGGTGTGGCTTTGCCTCCTTCCACCAATACTTCTATCTTCTGTCCCATCTTCACTCACCTTCCTTTTCAAGCAATCTTACAGCTTCTGCCTTCACAGTAATGGGTATGGGAACCATTGCTGCAAATAGCTCCACAGTTATTTCATCTTTAGTCTCATCTATCTGGATTACCTTTGCCTGCTCGCCCTTAAATGGTCCTTCCACAAGCTCCACAATATCACCCACGGAAATACGATGAACGGTGGGTGTCGGAGTAAGATAATGCTTTATCTCATCTATTTTCATCTCACCACGAACTACACCCTTTGCATCCCTTATACCCCTGATTAGGGAGAGAACTTTATCTGGGCGGGAAGTTTCTACAAATACATATCCCTTAAGATTGTGAGGAGCAAGAACTGCATATATCTCCTTCCATCCGTGAATTTTGGACTTCAGACCTATATCTCTGGCCACCTTTATTTCCTGGCCAATGGTAGTCTTGACTGCCACGATGGCAGATTCCACCCTGATTTTAACCTCTTTCATCCACATTCCCTCAGAGTGGATGACTTCAAATTTGAAATGCCCAGTATCTCCTACCTCCGATGCTCTCGGTGAGGTTATACTTATATAT
>JAGHBQ010000186.1 GCA_021160945.1 Thermoplasmata archaeon | reverse complement strand
GGCCTTTTCATTGGTATGTAAAAATGAGAAACTTCTTCTATTACAAACTTATAAAGAATATTGAAAGCTTTCGCAAAATTAAGAGAATTCATTGCCTCTACATAGGCTATTTTTGTCTCTTCACAGAGATTCAAAATCCATTGATCTATTGGATCAGAGGACTCAGATTTTCCATATATCTCCATATATCTTCTTATGTTTACGAGTATAGTTTTGAGTTTTCTAATTTTTTTGAAATCATTATCTGTTATCGCTCCTCTCTTCTTGGATAGCAACACTGCTCGAGTATTTTCATCAAATTTTTGTGGTACTTTATGCCTAAGTATAACAGTGCGAGAGAAAATATCCCTTTTCAAAACTTTTGAAAGACTCATAAAAAGAGGATAAAGTGCTGTTCTTTTTTCATGAAGAAATCCTATACTTGGCTTTTTAGCCTCCACCATATATGGCCCTACAAAAAGAAACTTTTCATCAAGGAAAAAGGGCATACTCATTATATTTTCACAAGCCGGGCATTCCTTTATTTTATCACCAATCTCAATATGTCCACAATGCTCGCAGTAGAGAAACGGAATTCTATATTCACCTTCTTCGGATGATATAGCCATTTTTATATCATCCTTTTCTATGAAGACAAAGGGTATATTCACTTCACGGAGATTCAGCTTACAATTTGGACATTTCGGTACCTTGTTCTCTTTCTCAAGGGAATAGATAATTGTATAGGAGGGAATTACAGAAGAGAAAAGAAAGTTCTCTCTATTTTTCTCTGTAATAAAATGAGTTTCTTCATTTTCCAGAATAACAAAACTCTGAAGCTTGTATTCCTCCCTCAAAAGCTCATCCGGTCTCCATTTTCTGATCCTTCTCTCAGGTACCTCCAGTTTCTCTATTAACACGTTTTTCAATCGCTCAGGAGCAATCCATATGTCTTTATCCACAACAATTGCAAGGAGATTATCATTTTTGTTTATAACAATTCCCAGTGGCTCCTCATGCTCTTCTATAAAATCCAAAAAATAGAGTTTTTTTCCTATTCTTATCCTTGCCACATTCATTTTTATTTTCTCTTTCTCCCAGTGAACTTCTGAGGGAAGATAAGCTCTTTCACAGCGATCGCAGTAATATCTTCTTTTTTTCTCAATTTTCAAAAGGTTCTTTTCAAATAATTCTTTGAGAAAATTATTAAGTTCCTTTCTATAATCTTCAGGTGTTAATATTCCGAACTCATATGTTTTTTTCAACTTATCTGCTGGAAGAGGAGAAACAAGTCTAATATTCAACTTGTCCCCTAAAATTTCGCGAAATTTAGCATAGGCATCGTAAAATATAAGCTCATCTCTCACAAATGGGGTTATCGAATTAATGGGATATGTATAAGCATCCTCCTCCATTTTTGCACCTGATGTATATTATGCTTCATTAATATATATCTATCGCTTCTTCATATATTCAAAATTCAGAGAATAAGGTATAAATAAGGAACAACCATGCGATATTTATGGTGCTGGCCATAGAAAAGATCCTGAATGATGAATACTTGGGTAGAAGAGTTTCCATTCGGGGATGGATATACCGAAAAAGAAGAGTTGGAAAACTCATATTTCTTGTTGTGAGAGACTCAACGGATATCATCCAATGTGTGATGGAGAAAAATAAGATCCCTGCAGAAGATTTCAAGCTTCTAGATAAGGTGGGCGTAGAAAGCTCCGTTACCCTAGAGGGGACCCTCAGAAAAGATGATAGGGCGCCCACTGGTTATGAAATAGAGGCGGAAAGAATAAAGATTATTGGCCCTTCATACAATTTTCCAATAACCAGGGATAAAAGTGATGATTTTCTTCTAGATAACCGACATCTATGGGTAAGAAGCAGAGAAATGAATGCAATACTCAAAATAAGGCATACAGTGTTTGGTGCCCTCCATGAATATTTCAGGGAAAAAGGATATTATGAGAGCCAAGCTCCCATGTTTGTTACAGGTGCTGTAGAAGGCGGTGCTACACTCTTTGAAGTTCCATATTTCGGAAAGAAGGCATATCTTACGCAGAGCTCACAATTTTATCTTGAAACTTTGATTTTCTCCCTTGAAAAGGTATATACCGTAGCTCCCAGTTTCAGAGCTGAGAAAAGTAGAACTAGGAGACATCTTACAGAGTACTGGCATGCAGAGGCTGAAGCTGCATGGTACCATAATGAGGATATGATGCAGGATGAGGAGGAAATGATAGTCTATATAATTCAGAGGGTTCTGGAGGATAGAAAGAAAGAGCTTGAATTTTTAAAGAGAGATCGAGAATTTCTTGAAAGTATAGAAAAACCCTTTAAAAAGATGAGATATGAAGAGCTCATTAAATTTGCTCAGGATCATGGGGTGGAGATACATTATGGCGATGATCTGGGTGCCGATGAAGAAACAGCTATCACCAAACATTTTGACGGCCCTGTATTTATTACTCATTATCCAAGAAAAATAAAGCCCTTTTATCATCGTCCAGACCCAGAAAACCCTAAGGTTGTGCTTTGCCATGATCTTCTGGCGCCTGAGGGGTACGGTGAAATCATAGGTGGGGGAGAGAGAATTTATAAACTGGAAGTGTTGCTTGAGAGAATGGAGGAAAATGGGCTAAATCCAGAGAATTACTACTGGTATATGGACCTTAGAAAATATGGAAGTGTCCCCCATTCAGGTTTTGGATTGGGAATGGACCGCTTTGTATGGTGGATTGCAGGACTCACACACATAAAATATGCTATACCCTATCCCCGAACAATAAGAAGAACCAGGCCATAAAAAGAATAAAAAGAATAAAAAGATTTAGGCAGTAGCAACTTCTTTCTCCGGAACCTCTTCTCCAGCTGCAAATTTCTTGGCGAAATGACAGGCAACATAATGGCCATCTTTAGTTTCAACCAGTGGGGGATCTTTTACATCACATAGCCCCTTCTGTGCATAAGGACAGCGAGGCCAGAACCGGCATCCAGGTGGCAGATTTATCGGGCTTGGAATCTCTCCTTTTATCTCCACCCTTCCATGCTTGTGATCCGGGTCAGGTACAGGCACAGCAGAGATAAGTGCCTTAGTATATGGATGAAGATGGTTGAAAATAATCTCATCTGTCTCTCCCATCTCCACAATTTTTCCAAGATACATAACTGCCATTCTGTCAGACATATATCTTGCTACAGCTATGTCGTGGGTAATGAAAAGGTAGGGTATTCCGTATTTCTCTCTAAGATCAAGCATGAGATTCATCACACCAGCCCGTATAGATACATCAAGCATGGACACAGGCTCATCTGCCACTATGAATTGGGGACGAAGAACAAGAGCCCTCGCAATCGCAACTCTCTGTCTCTGACCTCCGCTTAGCTCGTGAGGGAATCTCTCAAGGTACTCTTCAGCAGGCTTAAGTTCTGCATCCTCCAACGCCTTTATCACCATCTCTACTCTTTCATCATAAGTCTCTCCGATACCATGAATCAGAAGAGGTTCCATAACAGTTTTCAATACTGTAAACCTTGGATTTAGAGATTCATAGGGATCTTGGAATATCATCTGAACATTTCTTCTGTAATCTTTTAACCCTTTTCCCTTTAGCCTTGCAATATCTTTACCATGGAATAAAATACTTCCTGCCGTGGGATCCTCAAGGCGAGTAAGTAACCTACCCGTGGTAGTTTTGCCGCATCCAGATTCACCTACAAGGCCAAAAACCTCTCCTTTTTTTATGTCGAAGGAGATGCCATCCACTGCCTTTACATAAATAGGTTCGCCCCAGAATTTGAACATTCCCACATGGAGTTCAAAGTACTTTTTAAGATCCTTTACCCTAATTACCACATTCTCTTCGCTTTCTCCATTATTCATTTTGCCTCACCACCTAGCTCACCATAAAGCTCTTCCGCAAAATGACACTTGGAAAAGTGTCCAGGCGCAACTTCAACCACTGGCGGTTCTTCTTCCAAGCATATGTCCTTAGCATACGGACAGCGGGGTGCAAATCTGCATCCTTTAGGTGGATTTGACAAATCAGGTGGGGAGCCGGGAATGGCTTTCAATCTTTTTCTCTCTCCCTTTATACTGGGGAATGCCTTGAGGAGTGCCTCCATGTATGGGTGTGCTGTTTCTTTGAAAATCTGCCTAGTGGTTCCAGTTTCCACAAGGTGACCTGCATACATCACGGCCATTTTGTGTGCCATCTCTGCCACAACACTGACATCATGGGTAATAATGATCATTGCCACATCCTTTTCTTTCTGAAGACGAGCCATCTCACCCAAAATTTTGTCTTGAGTTACCACATCCAGAGCAGTGGTTGGCTCATCTGCAATAATCAAATCTGGATTAAGGGCAAGAGCCATGGCAATCATCGCTCTCTGTTTCATACCACCACTGTACTCGTGAGGATAGTTATCTATTCTATCCACAGGTATACCAACAAGCTTGTAAAGCTCTTCCACTCTCTTTCTTGCTTCCTCTTCCGTGATATCTTCATGTGTTAAAATTGCCTCTATTATCTGATCTCCCACTTTAAATACTGGATTAAATGCATTCATAGCACCCTGGAAAATCATTGAAATACGCTTCCATCTGTATTTTCTCATCTCTGGATGATATTCTATAATTTTTCTGTATCCTGAAAATTTCTTACTCGGCTCAGTGCTCATCTCCACGAAATCTTTTCCATCAAAAATCACCTTGCTCCCATCTTTTATGTAGGCATTGGATGCAAGAAGCTGTGTAATTCCATAACCGGTGGTTGTTTTACCGCATCCAGATTCGCCCACAAGACCCATAGTTTCCCCCCTGTTTAACTTAAAACTAACATTGTCCACTGCATATACCCAGCCTGCCAAGATTTTATAGTGCACGGATAGATTCCTAACATCCAACAACTCTTTTGCCATTCATATCACCTCTTCCTAAGGCGAGGATTAAGTATCTCGTCGAACGCTCTACCTACCAGATAGAAGCCAAGCGAAATCAGTGTAATGGATAATCCCGGTGGGAGTAGCCACCACCATGCAACCATAGTTGCTCCTGCAGTCTGTATGCTGTAAAGCATCTGACCCCAGGAAATAGCACGGGGATCACCGAGACCCAAGAAACTTAAGGATGCTTCGGTAAGAATTGCTCCAGAAACATTTATGGTCATATAGAGAAATGTGAAAGGCAACACATTGGGCATTATGTGAGATACCATAATTCTCCCTCTGCTTGCACCTGCAACTCTTGCAGCATCCACAAATGGCCTTGCCTTGAGAGACAGTGTCTGTGCTCTTATAACCCTTGAAATTCCAGCCCATCCAAAGAGACCTATCACAAGAATTATGTTCCATATGCTTGGACCGAGAATGGATGTTAGAATCAGCACTATAGGCAGGAATGGTATCGTCAGCATAATATCTGCAAATCTCATCATTATTGTATCAACCCATCCGCCACTGTAGCCTGAGATAATCCCATACAGGGTGCCGATTGTCACCTGAACGACCGCCGCCAGAATACCTACCACGAAAGCAACTCTGGAACCATACACTAGCCATGTCCATATATCGTGACCTTTATCATCCGTACCCAGTATGTAGAGATTGCCACTGGGATATCTCCCAGGAGGCAGAGGCAATCTGCTCTCTCCTTTAAGGAGCACAAGACCTACCGTTTTTGTATCTGCGCAGTAATAACCTCCGAAGATGTCGAATGCTGCTTCTGTTGCTCTGTATTTAGAACCCTGAAGACTTCCTACGAAGATAAATTTGCTAAGCTTGCTCCCTGCCGGATAGGGGAAAATACCTCTCTTACCCTCCATGGTGTAGTAAGAGAACCTTCCTATCTCGACATATCCACTAGAGAGATACTGGTGAAGATCCAGAATGAAGAGTTTCATATCCTTAGTAAGGAAGAACAGTTGATTGTTTTCTCCCACATATAGCAAGTAGATAATATCTGCAGATTTGATTTCTATGTAATTCAATTCATCTCCATTGTGGGTTTTGAAAGGCTCTAATGCAAAGCCTTCGTTCAGCTTACCCCTGAATTTGTAAAGATAGCTGTTCCCTGTGGACTCATCATATTTCACTGCATATATATTCAAATAATCTCCTGCCTTATAAATCTGAGGAGCAGCATGAATCTCTCCAGCTCCAAGAGTCATGGTGAGTTTTTCATCTATTATTGGCCGTCCAGTGGAATCCCCCTTTGCTCTTACTACATAAATTTTTGCAACATTTCCTTCTTTCACTGGTAATAGGATGGGATTGTTGCCCAAATCTTGAGCGCTGGCGTAGAATCCGGGAGGTGATGTTAGTGTGAAATTGAACTGTGTCTCTTTAATTTTGGGATTTATTTGTACAGGTGGTTGACCTGGAATTGGTATCGGATAGATAATCTTTTGATCAAATCCTTTATAGAAAAGAGTTTTATTCTCAAGAGGCACAACCACAACATTTGCATCCTTGCTGAAATCTGCGTCATATAGATTTGGATGATAAAAGAGAAGGGGCGGGAATTTTATCCTATCCTCGTAGCTCTCATTTAGAATGAGTTTCACACAGTTCTCAATGGGTGGTAGCTTTGGATCATTGGAATATGTATAGTACTGATAGAACATTCTTAGGTTGTGTTCATCTCCCACCATAATAAAGCGAAGAGGGTATACTGCCTGAGTATAATTGTAAAGTACCGGAGAGGTAAGCTCACCCTGTGAAGTAACATCCTCCACCAGCCACTTTGGCTCAAAATCCAGATTTATCACCGTGTATCTGTTGTAACTGGAATTTTTGAGATTGTAGAGATCGTAAATAACGAGGTGTTTCTGGGTAGTGAATATTAACTCACCATCAAAGTAAGGATCTTGACCAGGACCATTGTAGTGTATCTGAAGATCCGATGTTGAAGGCGATGCAAAGATAAAATGCGTTATATTTTCCTCCGGGCCCAGTTCAGGGATGCTGCTGATCTCAAAGGTAAAGTTCAAATTCTTTGTTTCCCACGGCCTTACTTCAGAAAGACTTTTGTTTAGTGCTGAACCTACAAGCTTTGGATTCTGAATGTAGATACCTTCAATTGATGATCCATGATTCAGTAAAATCCAATCCCCGCCTGTCATAAAGTTAGGCATATAGAGTTGAGTATATCCTAGGGTCATATCATATATCGGCTGATCAACCTCAAATGCATATAAATAAGCCTTAAGTGCATCTTCAGGAGGGGCCTCAAATTCTGGGGTATACGGCGTTAGAATTGGCGCTGCAATTGCCATGAATCCAAATAAAAGGATCAGTATAAGGCCTGCTATTCCAAACTTGCTCTGACTGTAGAGTTTCCATCCATTTTTTATGCTCCTTGCCATTTGTCTGCGAAATTCTTCCCATCTTGAAATCTCTGGCATTTTTTACACCTCCTATTGCAACCTCACCCTCGGGTCGAGGAAACCATAAAGTATATCCGCCATCAGATTCCCCAAAATTACCAGCACAGAGATGATGTAAAGTGATGCTCCTGCCAGGAAAAAGTCCTGCTGCGTCAAAGCCGTGAGGTATGTGTAACCAACACCGTAATAGGAGAATATCTGCTCCAAAATAACCGCTCCACCTATGGAATAGCTAAATGAAAGTACAAAGGCTGTAACAATAGGTAGCATTGCATTTCTTCTGGCATGTTTGTTTCTTACAATCTTCTCTGGCAATCCCTTTGCCTTTGCTGTAAGAATATAATCCTCTCCCATGGTCTCAAGCATGGAGGTTCTCTGAAGAAGAATAATACCAGCCATACCCAGAAGAACTATCACGAAGAGAGGTAATAACAGATGCCATCCATAGTCCACAACGGGATAAATCGGATTCCCAGGACATATGCCAAGCTCTGCACAGGTAGTTCCTGGCCCCGTCAGATTTCCACTAGCATAGCCTCCTATTGGTGTCCATCCCAGAGTGTAAGAGAATATCCATATGAATACCAGTCCCAACCAGAAGGAGGGCATATTGTAGAAGAAAAGACTTGTTCCTATAGCCGCCCCCTCGGCAACGCTGCCTCTTCTCCAAGCAATGTAGGTGCCGATAGGTATCCCTATAAGATAAACGAGAATTGTTCCGGTGCCAAACCAAAGTAGGGTTCTGGGAATGCGGTCAGCCAGAATATCTTTAACCGGTTGATTTGTCCTAATGGATTTTCCAAAATTGAAGGTAAACATAGATTTTATAAACTTCACATACCTAACATATAGTGGGGTATCTACTACATACATCATTGCTATTTTCAGATCTGAAGGAATCTGGGCATTTGGCTTTGAGAAGTTGAGAAGCACGTATGTATATCTTTTAGGAAGCACCCCCGCAGTTTGCACGGCTCTACCCACCACACTCGAATAATCATACCATTTATATTCGGCTGTCTCATTGAAAGATATCTTATCTACAGAAATCTTCTTTTCACTGGAAAAGACGTATATGGTAACACCGTATTTTGAAATGTTAAAGCTGAACACAATTGCACGTGGATGACGTTGAAAATCTATCAATTTGTAATAGTAGGTACAATTGGGAGATGCCTTTTCAATATCTGAACTTGGTATTGGAGTAAAATCACTCGCTTCGAGATATCCATGATGTTCTTCTGCCAAGCCGAATTGAACTGCCATTTTCGCAATTTCACCTGGCTTAAGATTTGGATTTGCATAGAATGGATCCGTGGGGTCTCCAGGCATGGCTTCGAACAATGCCCATACTATGCTTGTCACTACAAAGAGTGTAATGACGGCCTGAATAAGTCTTTTCACAACATAAGGACCTATGCCTGCCATAATGTATCACCTGCCACTGAGACCCATAACAGAAACATACATTTAAATTTTACTCAACACTAATATAGTG
>JAGHBQ010000085.1 GCA_021160945.1 Thermoplasmata archaeon | reverse complement strand
GATGATGCTAGAGAACTGGGAGTTTATCCCCAAGACAGAGTGAAGGTGAGAAGAGGTGGCTCAATTCTCACTGCCTTAGTAAATTTGTCTCAGAGTGTCATTAAGAAAGGCGAAGTGGGGATGTTTATTGAAATCAGTGAGAAACTCCAAGTTAAAAATGGAGAGATAGTTAAGGTGATTCCGACTTCGAGACCTCTTAGTGTGGATTACATAAAGAAGAAGATAAATGGTGAAAAGCTAACCAAAGATGAAATTTATGAGATAATAAAGGACATAGTGGAAGATAATCTCTCCACCATTGAACTTGCCTCGTATGTGACCGCAATTCAGATAAGGGGCATGGACATGGATGAAACTGAATGGACAACCAGAGCGATGGTGGATACTGGAGAAACAATAGATTTTGAATATGCAACCTTCGATGTTCACAGTATAGGAGGAGTTCCTGGAAATAAATATGCACCCGTGGCGGTGCCTATTGCAGCGGCAGCAGGTTTAAAGATACCGAAGACATCTTCTAGGGCGATAAGCAGTGCAGCAGGAACCGCTGATTTAATGGAAGTTATAACCAACGTTTCTCTAAGTATCGACGATATAAGGAGAATCGTAGATGAGGTTGGCGCAACTCTTGCGTGGGGCGGATCTGTTAATCTTGCACCTGCGGATGATAAGATAGTCAGAATTGAATATCCGTTGGGCATAGATCCTCATTCACAGGTACTCGCAAGTGTGATGGCAAAGAAGAAGGCTGTGGGCACAGATTTCATGGTCCTTGATATTCCCATGGGTCCAGAGACTAAGGTGCCGGATGAAAAAACTGCCAGAAAATATGCGATGGATTTCATAACTCTTGGAGAGAGATTGGATATTGTAGTGGAGGCAGCGGTAACCTATGGAGGACAGCCTTTGGGCAGAGCAATAGGTCCAGCTTTGGAGGCAAGGGAGGCCATGATGTGTCTTGAGGGGAAACCGGTGAGTAATTCTTTGATAGAGAAATCTACTGACATAGCAGGCATGCTTCTCGAACTGGGAAATGTAGTTGAAAGAGGGCAGGGAAAAGATACAGCAAAGGAAATTCTTAAGAGTGGAAAGGCCCGGGAAAAGTTTCTTGAGATAATTCATGCTCAGGGCTTCAAAGGTATTGAGAGCAGTGATGAAGTTCCAGCAGGTAAATATGTGCATGACATTCTTTCTCCAGAAGAGGGTTACATTTCCATAGTTTCCAATAGAGGACTTATAAAAATTGCGAGAGCCGCAGGTGCACCTAAAGATAAGGGTGCAGGGGTACTTCTATACAAAAAGAAGAGTGAGAAGGTTGATCGCGGAGAGCCACTATACAGCATATATGCCGATAGCAAAGCCAAATTAGAAGAGGCTGTTAAAATTGCCAAGATGCTCAAACCTCTCAAGATAGAGGGAATGCTCTTAGAAAGGATACCTACCTTTAAAAAATGAAGAAGGCTATCGAGAGGAAAAATATTCGAGAAATATCCGAAGAAGATGTGGGGAAAATCGTAATCGTAGAGGGTTCCATAGAATCTGTGTATCCGATAAAAGAGGATAGGTTGAAATACTACATCCTCGTGGATTCTGCCCGTCCGCTTCAGAGAGCTTTATATCTCCAGATGAATACAACTTCACGGCAGTATCTCATTGGCGATGGCTATGCAACGCTGCCCTTGATTCATGCTCCGCTTTCTTTTTACGAAGGACAGAAAATCAGACTCATGGCCAAAGTTGTCAAATACAGAAAAAGGATAGCCCTAAAATTCAAAAAAATTATCTGAGCAGTTCTCGTCTGCAGAGATATACCTCAAAAAATGCAACGGCAATTATGGCGGAAAGAAGAGTTATTATGATGATATAGGGCAAATGGTTTTCTTCTGAGACTCCGTAAATGCTCACATAAGATGCACCACTTAATATCGAAGCATCCTTGAGAAGAAGAGAAGTATAGTTCTCTGCAGAGAATATATCCACATATACCACTCTGATTCCTGTCTCCGCAGAGATCTGCCTTGCTATTTGACCGGCTCTGGAATCCTCCAGGCCGTACGCATTCACGACAAAATCTATCTCCCCCCTCTTTATCTTTTCCTTTATTTTCTCTATCTCTTCACTCCCTATGAATTGATTTGGGCCCTTAACTATGCTTCCCTCTATTTTAATTCCCATAGCCTTTACGATATAGTAGGTGCCAGGCACGGCAAGAAGGGCGGTGGAATTCTGAAGATCGCACTCTCTCTTAAGAGTGTTGATGATGGTAATAGCTTCATTTAACTCATTCTCAAATTTGATAAGATTCTCTCTGTAATACCTTGAATTTGCTGGATTAATCTTTTCTAATTTTTTCTCTATGGCCCTCGCAATATTGAGTGCATTTTGGGGATAAAGCCAGTATCCATGTAGGTTTCTCTCGATGCCATCAAGAGGATATATGGTAGCATTGTAATCTGAAAAATCAAGAATTTCTTTATTTTGAAATTTTTGGAGAATACTATTATCCAGAGAGAAGAACTCGCTGGATGCAAGAATTATAAGATCTCCCCTTTCAAGTTTTTTCACATCTTCATATTTAAGAGAATAGGAATGGATATCCATACCCTGAGGCACTATATAATCTACACTTACCATCTCTCCACCAACCTTCTCTGCCAATGTTGCGAATATCTGGAGAGTTGCCACTATGTGAGTTTTCTCACCTGAATATGCTTTCACGCTCATCGGAATAATAGCCGATGATGCAAGGAGGAGAAAGATTAACAGCACTCCAGCTCTCATGTTGTTGGCTCTCATATTGTTAGGTTATACCTAACCAGAAATATAAAGATTATCCAGAGTAGAAGAGAAGTATATATAAAATCAAACCTGCAAGGGCACCTGCATTGAGGTATGGCAATCCAGGCTGCGGTTTACCCCTGTTTACCATAAAGATGAGAAAAATCATGGAGATGAGGCTTCCTAAGAGAACAAAAAGTCCTGCGAGGAGCTCAAAGGTTGTGGCTGCAGATATCACGAGGATACTGGGAATTAAAACATCTCCAAACCCCATGTAATATGCCTCTCTTCCTTCTCCTTTTTTCTTTCTTTTCTCTATTTTTGCTCTTTTAAATGAGTAGCTATCTTTTGCGGGTAAAACAAACATGGCCGGCAATTTGTGTTCTACAACATTCTCTGCAAGTGCCACCATATGCTTAGTCATGTGCACTGCAATTGCATCATATATGGCAAAGGCACTGAGCAGGATAATTACAGGGAACAAGCTGAGAGAGAGGCCCAAGATAAGAGCAGCACCTACCGTAACGAGAATCCCGACGAGATTTATGATATACCATTCTGGATTTTTAAGCATCCATATTGTAAGAGCAATAGAAATGCCTATGGATATAAGATCTGAAAAGGGGATGTGAAAATAATAAAAGAGTGGAAAAATGGCATAAAACATGGCCCAAGCAATGGCGAAGTAGAATATTCCCCTGAGGAGCTTAGTCTTGCCCAGCTTGGCTATAAGGAGAAGCAGAAAAGTGATAAGAATTACATAAAAAAGATAATAAATTGGAGTTAGAGGATTTTTTCCTGCCTCTCCAAGCGTATTGTTATAAATATAATACGCAGGCAATAAAGAGAGAGCTAAGAGATTTGCAATAAGAAATATCAGCATCATATGTAACCGTGCCTTCAGCTCACTCTTCATCCTCTCTCCCTCTCTTGTTGTAGTCACAACCCATGTTTGGGCAAAGTTTCCAGTCTTTCTTTCCCTTCTTGCGAATTATAATGAGAGGTGCACCGCAATAAGGGCATGTCTCTCCAGTAGGTATTATCTTACCCTTCTGAGGTAGAGGATATGTTACATCACAGTGGGGATAATTTGAACACCCTATGAATCTCTTTCCATTGCGCGATTGTCTTATCACAAGATCTCCACCACACTTTGGACATTTGCCCACAACATCCTTTTTTATGTTGTACTCGCATTTTGAATTCAGGCATCTTATCTCAGGACTCTGTCCCTTTCTCACAACCTTTATAAGAGGAAGCCCGCACACCGGGCATTTTCTCTCTAATATCTCCACATGCCCTGTTTTGGGTAAATTATAGAATGTCGTGCCATCTTCTCTTTCACATACAACAAGTCTCTTTCTCTCTATGTAAATAAGTTCTCCTCCATCGGGGCATTCTCCTATTTTGTACCTCATGGATTCTCTCATTTTCTCTCCAAAGGCACCTACATTTAAATTTTTAAGTACCTCCTGAAGCATGGCCTTTGATTCCTCAATCACTTTCTCTTTTCCTATCTCTCCCTTCTCTATCCTGTTCATATCCTTCTCCAGTTTTGCAGTCATATCTGGTTTTACCACTTGAACCTCACTCTTTCGAAGAGTTTCCACTAGAGCCATCCCGAGTTTTGTGGGCCTTATAGGATTTCCCCTTATATAGCCTCGATCAAAGAGCTTCTGAATTATCTCTGCCCTGGTACTCTTTGTTCCCAAGTTCAGTTTTTCCATCTCCTTGATGAGAGAGGACTGTGTGTATCTTGAGGGTGGTTTTGTTTTCTTCTCCTCTACCTTTATTTCTTTAACCTTTACCTCCTCGCCCACCTTGAGCTCTGGAATTTTCACCTCATTGAATTTAGCATAAATGTAATATTTTAACCATCCTGAATTGAGAATCTCTCTTCCTACACTAATAAAATTTTCACCTTCCACATTTATGATTGCCTTTTTTTCCTCATACTCCATGTCCGGCGCAAGAGTTGCAAGAAATCTTCTTACCACAAGCTCATAAATCAAGCCTCTCTCACCATCTAATTTTGCTCCTCGGGTGGGAACTATTGGTGGATGGTCTTTACTTTCTATCTTCCCTCTTGTAGGATATTTTCTTCTCTCTTTACGAAGATTATCTACAAGATCTGCAAAATTAGATTTTTCTAAGGATTTGAGAATGGAGTTTATGTTCAAGCTCTTGGGATATACAGTATTGTCCGTTCTCGGATAGGATATGTATCCTCCCATATACAGGTCTTCAGCTATTCTCATTGCCCTTGCGGCACTGAAACCCAGTTTGGTTGCCTCACTTAGAAACTCAGTAGTGTTGAACGGAATGGGAGGGCTTATTTTCTTTTTCTTCGTCTTATATTCGAGGACCTTTCCATTCTTAGCCCCCTTTATCTTCTCAAAAATTGAGTTTACCTCTTCTTTCTTCCAAAAGGGATTTTTCTCATGAGTACCAATAAATATTCGCCGCTTTTGAAACCTAGCAATAATATTCCAGTAAGGTTGGGGAACAAATTTCTCTATCTCTTTCTCCCTCTCAACTATAAGTGCCAGTGTGGGACTCTGAACACGCCCTACAGAGAGATAATCTTTGCCTCTCCGACCTGAGGCTAAGGAGACAAATCTGGTAAGAGAGGCCCCCCAAGCCAGATCTATGTGTTGTCTTGCCTCCGCTGCACTGGCCAGGGCATAGTTAATATCTACAAGCTCTGTAAAAGCATTTGAAATTTCCTCCTCTGTAAGTGCGCTAAATTTTGCTCTCTTCACAGGACCTTTGAAATTCAGAATGGAGAGGGCTTCCACTCCTATAAGTTCTCCTTCTCTATCATAATCAGTGGCTACTATAACCTGTTCCACCTTCTTTCCCAATTCTCGAAGGATTTTTGCTATGCCCTTCTCCTTTACTATCTTGCGAGGTCGTGCCTCCACAAGCTTCTGGAGATCTTTAAGATTCCACCTCTTGAACTCATCACCATAATCTAATTCCAATATGTGACCTCGAAGCGGAACTACATAATAGTGATCAGTGCCTTTTGTAAACTCATAATAGCTCTCACGACCTTTTTTAATAGTCTTAACATTTCTTTTGCTAAGTATTTTGGCAATTCTCTGAGCCGCATTTCTCTTCTCTGCGATAACAAGAATATTCACGCAGTGGAAAAGAGGAATTAGTTTAAAAAACTTACTGCAAAGAAAATTTGCTTTCTAGTCCTTACTTTAGTTATTTGTATAGTGCTTTTTCAAAATCAGAGTAAGTTTTTTATCTATTTGAACATGAAGCTTTCCAAAGGGCCCGTGGGGTAGCTTGGATATCCTGGAGGCCTCCGGCAGTCCCTTTTTGAAAAAGGGACTGAAGAGAGCCTTTGACCCGGGTTCGAATCCCGGCGGGCCCGCTAAGAAGGGG
>JAGHBQ010000167.1 GCA_021160945.1 Thermoplasmata archaeon | reverse complement strand
GTATGTATATGGTGCTGCATAAGGCATCTGCACATATACCCAGTTTGTAGACGTAGTCAAGTTGGCAAGTTGTACCCCTATCGTATGATTTACACCATTTATGCGTAGATGCACGTAGTATTTGTAATGAGTGTCATCTATGTAGTCATCCCCTAGCGTCTCTGTATTCGGACTGTTAGATGCCAGTTCAGTTGTCCACACCTGAAGCTTGTGTGTGTTCTCCGTATTGCCATTATAAAAAATTGCAGCCCACGTGAAAGTGTTTGCCGACAGAGCACGCCCATGCAAGTCTATTGAAATACCTATATCACTTATCTTGTATCCCTTTTCAAAGACAACTGTAAGATTATATGTATATATCGTTGCCAAATCTCCCGCCGCAATTACTACATATTCACTCACTATCGAGTCTGATGTTGTGTGCCTGAAGTATATGCGCGCTCCATACTCAGTCATCGTGATGCTCGGTGTTGCTTGCGCGTTAGATTCTGTGAAAACCAAATGCGGGTCTTTTCCCGCATCCTTCGTAAAGTCGTGCTCGAACAATGTGTATGTGCCTATCTTCTCGTTGCTGATCGTCTCAGCCCTCGCCGTCGGTGCTGAGAGGAGTGCGAGCGAACTGAATAACATTACAGCTACGATCGCTATTGTAAATGCCTTGTGCAACTCTCTCACCCCCTGCAAAAAATTAGAAGATGAGAGAGTTACTGCCTCTTAAATAGTCCACTGAATGCCTTACCTATTCCGCCAATGAAGTCCTGGAATATGCCCAGATATGCCATGATTATGATGAGCGGGATCATCACAGTTATCAGCGTTATGAATAGCGTGGTCATCGTGCTTGTAGTATTTGAGATATCTACACTTGTCGTCTCAAGAGCAAATATATTCATCTGCGAGGCAAAAAGCATTCCTGGGGCTGCATTGACAAATGCCAGAGATGCAACAAGTAGACTGAAAAGCGCTGCAATCACTACCTTTGTTTTCGCCTTCTTCAACCTATTCCATATTTTCTTCTTCATCTTCTTTCCTCCTGCGGTTGTTAACCCGCAGTTGTTAACTTATTTCGGTAACTATTTAAAGAACTTGCAAATATAAATGCTCAAAAATTATGTGAGTGCCCGCAGTCCATCAAGGCCCTCTGCCTCATAAATCGCCTTTACCTTATAGGCGATTTGATATGATACCTCAGCCTTTGCTGCAAGATAGGATGCTTTAAGTTTACCTGTCTTTGTGAGTATCTTTTCCTCTGCATTTGTGAGTAGCTCTATTGCTGTCTGAACTGCACGCTTGAACGCTGATTCTCTTACCTCTCTTGCCTCGATCTCTTTGAGTTGTGCAATTCTATCCAAATAACGCTGTACTTCTGTGCTCATCTTTCTCTTTTCATACAATTTGTAGATCTTTTTAGGAAGAGGCTTAGTTGAAATGATGTAATCCTTTTTTCCTATATGTAGTGAATATCTGTATTGCTTTCCGCTAAAACTATCACTTGCAAGAAAATACACCTTTCCCCTTCCTTGTTTGAACATATCCACATAGAAATTTGCATTTTTTCTTCCACCGCTGTCTATGTCTCCAAGGTGTGGCATTGTGAGTACTTTTATCTGTCCGAGAAACCTATTTGATTGCTGCGTTTCATTGAGAATTTTATTTACTTCTTCATTGAAGCGTCGAGATGCCCAGGCATTTCCTGCTTCATCCAGACCCACTGCCGTGAAGCGTGGTGCCTTTACCATGTTCTCAAGCCAGCGTGATGGGATCCATGTGATATAATCAAGAACATCTTTTTCAAAATCTATCTCAATTTGTGAGAGTTTTTCTTTGTCAATTTTGAGTGTGTGATATTTCGCATAGTACTTTCTCAAAACTGCTGAGTGAATGCCAAGATAGAGCATTAAAGTGCTCTTCGCATTGCCTTTCTTTCCTACAATTGCAATCGTTACATCTTTGTTGTGAAGAATTCTATGAAAAGAAATTAGAACAAGATGCATGATATAATTTATTCTAATCTTCATCAATGCTCACCTCATCACCTATGAGTTCTTCGTAGCTTGAGCGATATAAGAAACCGTTCTCTCCTAAGATGTTCATAATAAGCTGTAGTTTATCAAGGACTCTCTGCTTACCCTGGAGCATTTTTTCATATTCTGTTTTACCTGTGATTTCACGATTTGCTATTTCTTCCCAAATCTCTATTTTATCTTTTTTGAGCTCATCTGTGACAGTTGCCCACAATGCATCCACCGATGTTTCTACAATTGCAGTTATTCCATTCTCGTTTATAGCTGAGAGAATACGATCTATGTGAAAGAGTAAAAGCACTGGATAATCTATCTTCCTGATAAACATTTCACCATTATTCACCTGAACACCTCCGGGTTTCTGTATGTTGCGATTGCACTTCTGATTCCGTTAATGTAAGATTCCATCTGGCTAAGCGTGATGAGGTTATCTTTTAGCTCTGGAGGATCTGGAATGTCTTCATTGCCAAACTTTGCCTTGATGCTGTTTGCATACATAAGAATCTGATTAAATATCGGAAGGAGCATTCCTGAAATTTCCTCAGCTGTGATAACTCCGTCTCTCATTGCCTTGTCTTTGTTTCTATCGTATTTCTCCAGCAGCTCGGAAAGAATCTGAAATCCAACTTCCTCCGTGGATACATTCAAATGCTCCTTAATCTCAAGATTTGCAGGAGGAACCCAGAAGAGTGCAGAAGAGACATTTTTCACTCTAAGCTCGGGATTTGTGAGAGCATAATCTCCAACCGTGCTGGAGATGCGTGTTGCATCTTCTTTTATTGTTTTGTTGAGAGTTTCGATATCTATGTCTTCGCTCCTGAATCTTGAGTGTGAGAGGATGTATCCATCTCGATATTTGAGAATGTACAGATTGCGTAAAACGATGCGCTTGGGCTGTATGTCTATATATTCTTTTACTTCCTCAGGCACATATAACTTGTTTAAACTTTTGAGAGGTTTGAACGGGTTGATAAGCTTCCCAACTCTGTAAAGCCAGATACTTTCATTTTTGTAATTTATTCCTCCTGCCCTAGCCCATTTTTCTAATTTATTCGTAATTTTGTTTGGAGTCCTCCACCATACTCTTCCTTCTCTAAGCTCTATCCCATCTGTGTCCAGGAAGAGCGGCGGAAAATATTTGCGTAATGCTGGCCAGAGTATGAGGGCCCAGAGAAATATGCCTATGAGTGTGTATATGCCAAGTGGGAATAGGAATTCAAGAAGATAGTGCAATGCTTCTTTCAGGTATGGCATGTACCAGTACACTATGCCATAAATTGTGTATATGATGATCTGAGTGATGAGTTTATAATTGTAGAGAAAATATGCAAGGAGGAGTAATGGAACAACGTGTATTGCTATCATCCCAATTCCCTTTACAAGATAAAATTTAAGTTTTGCAACTTTACTGGGTTTTTTCTTCTGTGCAGATGCGGGGATTTGAACCCGTGGTTCTTTTTTCCTGATTTTCTTTACTTTTCTCTTCTTAGGTCTTGAGATTATGAGTATAAGTATCACTATGAAAAGAGCCAAGAGGACGAGTAGGAAAGGTAGAGTATTTAAATTGATTAGGGAGCCTAAGTTCGGGATTAAGTTACTGAGACTCTTCATTTTCCTCAACCTCCTCCTTGCGTGAAATCACATAATAAGGCACTCTACTCATTGGAGCATTTGAGGCTTCAAGTGCAACCCTAAATTCGCTTTCTTTGTTTTCAAAACGCATTGCACTCTTAATTAAGAAGTCAAGGAATTTGTCTGCGATATCAAAGATGCGTTTTTGCTCTATTGCTGTTTCTGCTACGGGCACCCATGCCCAGGTATGAAAGGTTATACCTCTTGCTCTGATTGGATAGATTTTTCGGTTGGGATCCATAACATATTCATTTGGGATTATGAGGTAATATTTCTTTAGTCTGCGACTCACAAGCATCTCTGTTACATATTCCCATTCTATTGAGCCGAGATATTTTCCTATCACATTGCCTGGTTTGCGTTTGATTTCCTCACTCCCTCCTGTGTACATCACATATTTTACTCCCGGAGCTGGGTTAAGCTTGAGGCTTTTGGTTCTCTCTTTGAGAATTTTCTTAATAATGTCCCCTCTCTCTATCTTCTTTCTCTTCTTGAACTGTAATGCTGAGAGAATCATTGCAATCATTGCAACAATGAACATCCCGATGAAAAGATATATCATCAGGTTCGGGTCAATCATTATGGTCTGCATCTTTCACCACCTTCAATGTGATACTTGTTATCTTTTCAGCTTTCAACCCATCCATCCACTTGCCATCCAGTAAAGCTTCTCTTGTTATTTGCATCGTGTTTCTGTATGATCTATCTGAAAGGTCTATCGCTCCAGCTTTCAGAAGATATGCTTTTAGCAATCCTTTAGTCAGAATTAACCTGCCTCTCCTCTCTACTTTCTCTCTCAGAATCTGTAAGAAGTTATCCCACCATTCCGGCTTTTCTTTCCAGGATACCATTGCATAGTTTCTTATCTTCGGCAACTTTTTAAATTTTTTGTGTGCAGTATCTTAGTATATTATATAATAAATGCATGATGATGCTTGAGAAAGAACAAAAGGACCAACTGAGGGAATATCAATGTTTAGAAATTCAGTAAAATACTTGATTTCTGAGTGATGGATGATTTCAAAAATCGAGCCGCAAATGAAAAATCGTTTTTTCACCGTGCCAGTTTTCCTTTATTTCTCTTGCTCCGCTCGTAATCTGCTATGACATTTGATATTATTCCCAAACTTGGAGCTCTTATCTTACCCTTGCTATCTTTGTAGATTCCTTCTTTTCGGATGATGTCCTGGATCTCTTTGTATGTCTTCCCTTTCTCATATAGCTCTATGATTCTTCTGCGTATCTGCTCCGGGAGAGGGGCACGGCCAATACGCTTTCCCTTTGCCCTGGCTTTCTCCAATCCTTTCTTTGTCCTGACTGAAGTCATAACTGATTCAAACTCTGCACGCATTGCAAATTCTAAGAACATCTTATAAAATGATGTCTCGGCCATATAAGTTCTTAAAGGCTCTTCTAAATCTTTAAACATCTCATAAAAGAAAGAGAGACGGAGAAAGGGTTGGAGAGTGAAAATGAGATCATAACCTTGATCGGAGAGAGAGAAGTATGTGGAGAGGGTATCTTTCCAAGAACGCCCAAAGCGGGTTACATCGAAGAAAAGTATTGTTTTGATGTTATGTTTCTCTACATATCTCATAAGCTCATTAAATCCATCTCTTTTGAGAACCTGTACTTTCCATCCACTTACATCTTCATCCTTGAATTCTTCCACTATTTTGTATCCATTCTGTTTTGAAAATTGAGATATTGCTATGCGCTGGTTCTCTATGTCCTCCTCCTTCTTACTCACTCGCAAGTATGCCACTGCCTTCTTCATTCCTGATCGCCTCCAGGTTTATAACATATAGGTTTTGATTGAAATATTTGTCCTTGATTATTTCTTTGGCCAGGCGCTTCAGGATCCAGGAAGCTTCCCTGGGGGTGATATCCAGATCGAGAATCATGACTAATCCAGATGCTGTTATTTCTATTTCTTCCCTCTGTAATTTGAGAAGTGCTTTAATTATCTCCTTCTCTGCCCTCTTCATTCTCTCCCTCCTGTGAGTATGTAGAAATACAGGAAGACCAGAATGATGTAACCAGTGAGAATTAGTAATTGCACAACCCACTCAGGCATAGCCATGCACCTCCTCACCTGTTAAGATTTCTTCGCCCTGGTCCTTCAGCTCCTCTGAAGATTTTATCGGGTTCAGGATTGCTTTCATAACGCTCTTAGCTACTTCAACCGCTACCTTCTCCGCCACTTTCTCTGCAACATCTTCTGCAATTTTTACAGCTACATCGGGAAAGTGATTTACTTTCTGCTCTATCTCATTAATTTTCCGTGGCATCTGGAAGTAGGTGATTACATCATTCACATCATAGAAGTGTAGTGTACCTGGCTCCGGTGTGTTGTCTATTGCTCCAATATCTGTTACCACTACCTGCCTTTTGCTGACTTCTTTCGCTACTGGATCACCTACAATTTCCCATTTCGGCTTGCCAATCATCACTGGGTCACTGAGCTCAAAGCCTACCATGTCCTCAAAGATCCTTTTCATCTTAAGTGCGGTCTCCAGGGCCTTATATGCTGCTTTCCACGGATCCGACTCCTCCAGGCCAAACTTGATAATAAGTGAAGAAGGATTGTCCTCCTTCCCATTCTGCTCTACATAGATGTCCCCAAACCAGGTGTATTTCTTAACCCAGTTCTTCAGAACCACACTATGATCAAACCATAAATCTCCACGCTTCTTAATTTTGAATTTAAATTGAACATTGTGAACACCCCGAAGCCTGGGCAACTGAACCCCAGCCTCACCCCCTGTGATAGTTTTGTAAACCTCCATCTTCCCCTTTTCCGTGAGCCTGAAAATCTTTACATCTGATAAGGTTAATGAGCGTCTATATGATGATTCTTCAATATCCAGCTCAATTAAGCCCCTCTCCTGGAGTTTTTTGATGCGTTTGGAGATTGCAGCCTTCCCCACACCAAGTTTAAAAGCCATTTCTGAAATACTTAGCTTCTTATCTATGAGCTTGAGAATCTCTATATCTGAGATTCTCTTACGGGGCATTCTGTAAAACACCCCCTTGTAATGCCCATGTAAGAGGTTTCCATTTATGGAAACCTCGTGGAAACCTCTTGTTAAAAAAAGAAAAAATCATAACTCTCCCTCTATGAATCTAAGCTTTTCATCTATACTTTCCGGTTCCCACCAATGGCCGGTAATTTTCCATAGTTTCAAAAACTCAGAGTTTCGCTTCGAGAATAATATGCTTATTTTGTCCCTACTACGGCCCGCGGCACTGGTGCGGTATCGTGCGTCACCCTGAATCGAACCTTTTTTCTCTTCTGTATTATTCTTCTTCATTCTTCTCCTCGTTTTTATCACCTCCTTTTTCTTCTTCAAATTGTGATTTTTTATATCCACGCCCTCCCCACCAGAACGCATCTTTTCTCACTACTTCCTCAAAAACATTTTGAATTGGGCGAGCTCTCCAATATATCTGGGTAGATTTGAGAGTTGCATGGCCAAGGAGCCTGCGGATACTTTCTAGGGATACTCCTTGCTCCAGCCACTTCACGGCTCTCCAGTGTCGGGCTGCATGAGCGTGGAAGCGTGGTACTCCTGCTTTAATGCCTGCCTCTTTCACAATCTTGCGAGTGTAAGGCTTGGATATTCGGCCAGAGGGTGTAGTGAACATTGCATTTACATCTGAGAGAATACGCACTTTTTTATATTCCAGAAGTAGTTTTTTAACCTTAGGAGGTACGGGCACATAGCGTATTCCTCCTCTCTTCTCCGTCTTCACTGTAAGTATGGATTTGCCCTCATCAAAATCTGCCCAGTTAAGCGCTACAAGTTCACCGAGCCGGATACCTGTAGCAAAGAACAAATACAGCATGGCCCTGTTCCTGAGGTTTATGTCATACCTGGCCCACTTGACAGCCAGGATGCGCCTGACCTCCTCGTCAGTGGGGATCCAAATCATATCGGGTTTGGGCTGCTTGTAATACTGGAGCTTGAAATCCAGCCCCAGAAACCTCAAGTAGCGATTTATGGCCCGGACATAGTAATTAAGTGTTGTTGTGGTTTTTCCTCTTTCCCTCATTTTTGCGAAGAACTGGAGAACATCATCTATGGTCCTGATGTTATCCACATCCAGACCATACTTCTCCATAAGCTTCAAGTAGCCGATAGTGTGCTTTATCGTGATGTCTGCGTATCCGTGAGATAGGAGCCACCTTCTCAACTCCTTTTCCCTCATATAAGTTCCTCCACAGGGTTCATGACTCTCAGAAATTCACGATTGAACACATAATCCACAGGGTCAAACTCGTAGAGGATTATATCTTCAATCTCTGGATGGTTTAGAAGTGTCAGAAGATGGGCTAAATCTCCAAGGTTGAATGTATTAAATACTGCCCCAGAATTGCCATCTTTAGTTGCCCATGCTGCAACAATGTACTTAGGTAAATCCGGGAAGATTCCTGGAGAGTTGAATAGATTCTCTATCTTTTTCCGTATCTCCTCATTATCTAAACGCTTACACATCTTCATCACCAGGACCTTGGGGAGGATTCGATTCCTCGCCCAGGCCAAAAAAAAGAGAAAGTGGGTGCATCAGCGTGATGCGGGGTCATCTCCATCACCCACCATCCTCTTTTCCATTTTCTCAATCATTTTGAGGATCTCCTCTGCGTGACGCTCAATCTCCAGCATCGCCGCCAGCTCCACTGGGTCTCCTGTCAAAAATCGTATGCCCTGAGCTTCTGTTATAAGTGCCTTTGTATCTGATTTAAGATAACGATAGTGCTCCAAAATCTCCTCCTGCACAGAAATCATATTATCATCGCCTCCCCGGCCTCCGCCTCTTCCTCTTCTGAAACCTCTCCGTGATCCCAAACTTGTGCATCTGCACCCGGCCACAGGTCTATGAAATAT
>JAGHBQ010000007.1 GCA_021160945.1 Thermoplasmata archaeon | reverse complement strand
TGGAATATTATTCCCTCTATCTTTCTTAATTTTTCTCTTTATTCTTTTTCTTTTTTAAAAAAATCCTTTGAACAAAAATTAAATTTGGAGGATCAAGGGAAGTATGGACATTACTGCTATTGTAACTATAAAACCATGAACAAAGGAAACGAGTGCATCCTCACGCGTGCCAAATTTTTTAACAATACCTAAAGTGCTATCCATTGTTCCGGCACCTCCTATAAACACAAGAATTTTTCCGGGAACTTTGCGAACTGCGAAGGGGAAAAGCAAGATCATCACCAACTCCCTTATAAGATTAGTTATGAATGCCATTGCGCCATAAAGTGGAGAATATTGAGTTACAAGAGGTCCTGCTAAGCTGTACCAACCGCAACCTGCGGTTATGGCAAGAGACCATTTAATAGGTATGTGAAGCAAAAACCCTCCCCAAAACCCGCCTATGAGAGATCCGATGATAGTAAGTAGAGGTAAAATTAAAGAGGCTTTTCCGGCCTTTTTAAACTCATGGATATTTCCCGTGCCCAAGTCTATTCCTACTAGGAATATTAGAATATAGAGAGTTATCTCGTAAATTCCGCCGACTTCAATCCCGGTATATTTTCCGATTATAAGACCCATGATTAGGGAGAGAATAAAAATATAAAGATACCTCACAAAAGCCACCTCCTGAAAGAGAAAACTAGGAGATAGGTGATCACCAGAACCAGAAATGCAAAAAATAGAGAGGTTAAAAGGAGATAAGCTGCCCCGATGTGCACCTCTCCACTCTTTATTCCCATAAAAAATATAAGTGCTATTACAGATGCACTTATCGCCCAGTCAAGGTATTTCTTAAAATATTTCATCTTTTTTCTAGACAGATATCCCACAAATAAGCCTAGGAGTAGAGGTATAAAAACGTTCATGGGGGTAAATTTGCAGTATGGGTAATAAAATTGACGACTTCAAAAAATAAAGGAGGGAGATCACTCCCTCTTTCTGAATCTCTCAGCCATCTTTTCATACAGTTCCCTTTCTTCTTTGGAGAGAGGTTTAACCTTGTTTAATGCCTCTTCAAAATGCCTCATAAATATCTTTGCTTTCTTAGGATTCTCTGGATCACCATGGTTGGTTATATATTCTCGAATTGCAAGCATTGTGGCTTCGTTGCAAATAGCTTCTATATCTGCTCCTGTATAACCCTCTGTTTTCTCCGCAAGCTCCTCAATTTTAACATCCTCAGCAAGAGGTTTGTCTCCCAGGTGTATCCGGAATATCTCTTCTCTAGCTTTCTTATCAGGCACTGGCACATATATCAGACGATCGAATCTTCCAGGTCTGAGTAATGCTGGATCCAATATATCCGGTCTGTTTGTGGCCGCGATTACAGTTACATTGTGGAGCTCTTCAAGTCCATCCATTTCTGTGAGAATCTGAGAAACTACTCTCTCAGTTACATGGCTTCCAAGATCACGACCTCTTACAGGCGCCACGGCATCGATCTCATCTATGAATATTACTGAAGGTGCTGCCTGTCTTGCCTTTCGGAATACTTCACGGACAGCTTTTTCACTCTCACCAACCCATTTGCTTAGGAACTCCGGACCCTTAACACTTATGAAGTTCGCTTCGCTCTCAGTTGCCACTGCCTTAGCAAGAAGCGTTTTACCAGTACCTGGAGGACCGTAAAGAAGTATGCCTTTGGGAATCTTTACTTTCATATGTGCAAACAGTTTTCGATACTTGAGCGGCCATTCTACCACTTCTCTAAGTTCCTGCTTCACATTCTCAAGTCCTCCAATATCATCCCAATGAACATTGGGCTTCTCTATAAGTACTTCCCTCATTGTAGATGGCTGCATTTCGCGATATGCGTCCATGAAATCATCCCATGTTACCACCAGTTTTTCAAGGATTTCTCTCGGTATTTTTTCCATCTCCATATCTATCTCCGGCATTATTCTTCGCAACGCATGCATAGCTGCCTCTTTCACGAGAGCTGCAAGATCTGCTCCTACATAACCGTGAGTCATATCTGCCAGCTTGTCAAGATCAACATCCTCGGCAATAGGTACGCCGCGAGTATGAATCTCCAGTATCTCTTTTCTCGCATTTCTGTCGGGAATTCCTATCTCAATCTCTCTATCAAACCTTCCTGGACGGCGAAGAGCAGGATCAAGAGCGTTTGGTCTGTTGGTGGCACCTATCACCACAACCTTACCGCGAGATTCCAAACCATCCATAAGAGCAAGAAGTTGCGCCACAACACGGCGTTCAACTTCACCTGTAACCTCGTCTCTCTTTGGCGCTATGGAATCTATCTCATCTATGAATATTATGCTTGGTGCATTTTCCTGTGCTTCCTTAAATATTTCGCGGAGATTCTCTTCGCTCTGTCCATAGTACTTGCTCATTATTTCAGGTCCGCTGAGATATATAAAGTGTGCATTTGCCTCGTTTGCCACCGCCTTAGCAAGAAGCGTTTTACCAGTACCTGGAGGACCGTAAAGCAACACGCCTTTTGGCGGCTCTATCCCAAGGCGCTCGAAAAGCTCTGGGTGTCGTAGAGGCAGTTCGACCATTTCACGGATCTTGCGAATTTCCTCCTTCAAACCACCTATATCCTCGTAGGTTACCATAGGTATTCCTGAAGATTCCTTTGCAGGTTTCTCACTGAGCTTTATTTCAGTTGATTGGGTTATAAGGGCAACATCTTTAACCGGTTTCACGCTCGTTGCCACAAGATCAATAGTATTTCCCATCACGTTGATCGTTATGACATCTCCCCTCGTTATCACGCGCCCCTCCAGAAGATTCTTGAGGTACTCCTCACCTCCCATAATGCGAAGAGGTTGAGTGGGAGCAAATGTGACTTGAGTTGCGGGTGTTGTCACAACCTTTCTGATTTTAACCTTGTCATCTATACCCACCCCAGCATTTCTTCTGGTATAGCCATCAATTCGAATTATTCCACTACCCTCATCCTCGGGATAACCGCGCATCACCATCGCAGCGGTCTTTTTCTTACCTTCAATGAGAATAGCATCTCCCGGCATTAGTTTCATCTTTTCAAATATAACAGGGTCTATTCTTGC
>JAGHBQ010000140.1 GCA_021160945.1 Thermoplasmata archaeon | reverse complement strand
CCGGTCAGGATTTACTTTAAACATACAGGATCTCTAAAGTTCAAATAGACAGCTTCTGTCAACTCTTCGGTTAGGTGCCAACTCGCTCAGACAACAGGTGAATATGCTGCTCGCTTACATATCTTGCGCTTAAATCTTCTCAAAAATCTTAGAAACATGGAAAAAATTTAAGTAAGTCAAAAAAATTTAGGTAGTATGCAGGAAATTCGTGAGAAGTACATTGAGAGGATATACGAGCTCAAGCAGAAGAATGGGTATGTTAGAGCAACAGATCTTGCAAAACTCCTGAAGGTGAAACCTCCAAGTGTGACGGAAATGCTCCAAAAGCTATCTAAGGAAGGGTATGTTCTATATGAAAAATACCGGGTGGTTGATTTAACTCCAAAGGGTATGGAGCTTGCAAAGAAACTAGAAAAGAGACATCGCGCTATAAAAAAAGTTTTCATGTATTTTGGTGTTGATGAGGAAACTGCCGATAAGGATGCATGTGTGGTGGAGCATATTTTGAGCGAAGAAACCATAGAAAAGATTCAGAAATTTGCAGAAAAAATTTAAACATATGTTCATCTTATTGTGACCATGGAGCTCAGAGTAATCTTTGACAAAAAAAACAAAGCGGCATGGAATATGGCGCTTGATGAAGCTGTCCTTATGCATCTGGGGGAATTAGGTCCGACCCTAAGATTCTACGGGTGGTTCCCCCCGGCTGTAAGTATAGGCTATTTTCAGAGTATGGAGGAAGAGATAGATTTGAAGAAAGCCTCAGAGCTAGGTGTGGACGTTGTGCGCCGCTTGACTGGAGGTGGTGCAGTTTATCACAAATACGAGTTGACATATTCAATTGTGCTTCCTCCACCTCCGGGAAAGATTCTGGATTCTTACCGGATAGTGGAAAAGGGAATAGTTAACGGTCTAAAAGCCCTGGGGGTAGATGCAGAGCTAAGTGGAATAAACGATATTGTTGTAGGGGGGAAGAAGATCTCTGGAAATGCGCAAACAAGAAGATATGGAGGAATGCTGCAGCATGGCACCCTGCTTATGGATGTGGATGTTGATGAGATGTTCTCCCTTTTAAAAGTTCCCCAGGAAAAGATGAAGGATAAAATGATAAAAAATGTGAAGGAGAGAGTTACTTCACTGCATAATCTTGGCATTGATATCGAGTTTGAGGAGCTCCAAAAAATCATGGGTGAGGGATTCAAAAAAGCTTTAAATGCTGAGCTATACGAAGAAAACTTGCCTGATAAAGTTCTCTCTCAGGCCAGAAAGCTGGAGGTGGAAAAATATGGTAGCCGAAAGTGGAATTTCAAGAGGTAGAGCGATCATTAAGCGGGGCAAACTCATAAAAATTGACGTGAGCTTTAGAGAGGATAGAATAGAGGAGCTCAAGATCACAGGTGATTTTTTCCTTCATCCAGAGGAAAAAATAGATGAGCTGGAGAAATCTCTCAGAGGAAAGAGTGTGAAGGAGATTAGAGAAGTTATAGAAAGAGTGCTTGAAAATGCAGAATATGTGGGGTTGAGTCCTGATACTCTAGTAGAAGCGGTGAACCAAGCATGGAAGAGGAGAAACTGAAGTATTTTGAGAAATATCGGGAAATTATCCGGGATTTTGATAATTTTTTGGAGACGCTCAAAACTCCACAACCATACTGGTTCAGAGTGAACACACTCAAGATTCAAGAGGAGAAACTCATAGAGAGGTTAGAGACGAAAGGGTTCAGAGTAGAAAGATTTAGAGGGTTAAATGCCTACAGAATTCTTGAGATGCCCGTTAAACATCCTGGGGCAACAGTAGAATATTCTCTTGGCTACTACTATATTCAAGATCTATCCTCTATGGCTCCAGTACTGGCCCTTGATCCTCAACCAGGTGAGAGGATACTTGATATGGCCGCAGCTCCGGGGAGCAAGAGTACTATGATTGCAGAGCTTATGAATAACAGTGGCACTATAGTTGCCAATGACATAAGTGTTGATAGAATAAAGAGCCTTGCAGCAAACATAGAGAGACTTGGAATAACAAACATAATTGTGACAAAAAAAGATGCTAGAAATGCCAATTTTGACGGAAAATTTGATAAAATTCTCCTGGACGCACCGTGTTCTGGTGAAGGAACATTCAGAAAGAATCCTTGGGGTTTTCAGGGTGCCGATGAAAAAGGGCATTCAATTCTTGGAAGACAACAGAAGATGATGCTCAGAAATGCGGTGCGTCATCTTAGTGAGGATGGAATCATTGTTTACAGCACCTGCACTTACAGTCCCATAGAGAATGAAAGTGTAGTAAAATATGGTGTGGAAAATTTGAATTTGAAAGTTCTGAAAATTGAATTGTCGATTCCTCACTTGGAGGGAGTGAAAGAATGGGATGGAGAAAAATATGAGATGTACGAAAAGTGCATTAGGATTTACCCTCATTTAGTGGATACTGGAGGGATGTTTATTGCAGTTCTTGCAAAACAATAGTTACAGGATTTACTTTATAGAGAGGTTTGGCATACCTGAGCATGTTCTAAATACCTACACTTTTTGGGAGAGGGGAAGGAAGGTATGGGCATTTTCAGGTGAATTATGGGATATAAATGGAGTGGAAGTTTTTGGAATTAAGGCTCTGACAAAAGGGAGAGATTTGAAGCCATCCACAGCATTTCTCCGCATAGTGGGAAAATATGCAAAGAAAAATGTAATCTTCTTAGATGATAACAATACCCTGGCATTTCTCAGAGGAAGAGAGTTGAATATAGATTACCCTGCGGATGGAGGATATGTGGTGGTAAGGCGGAAGGATGATGTTCTTGGATGCGGATTTTATGTGAAAAAAGAGAAGAGGTTGATAAGTTTGATACCCTCAAAGTACAGATTGCAGGAAACATGGGTTTAATCATTCACTTTTTTCAATATCTCCTGGAATTTTTTTGGGTCGCCCTGAGTTATCACATATCTTGGTCTGAAGGGACACTTTTCCTCTGGAGAGGATACGAAAACATGATAGGTTCCTATATCTCTGGCTATTTTTTCTATTTCAACTTTGTCCATTCCTATAAGAGGTCTGTAAATTGGATAGTGAGTAGCCGTACTTTCAATATAGAGATTTTCCAGCGTTTGAGAGGCTACCTGACCCAAGGAATCGCCGGTCACAATACCCAATGCATTTTTTTTCTTTGCCATCTCATCAGCCATTTTGATCATACTATATTTACAGAATATACAAATCCATCTCTCTTTACCCATCTCTTTTAACTTTTGGGCATAATTCTCCAGAACAGTCTTATGATCAATTACTTCAAGAGAAATTTCCTGGGGAGAGTATTCACTGAGCACATCCATAATCTCTCTCACCTTTTTCTCTGTGTATTGACTTTGTTTAAAATGAAGGGCTATGATTTCCGCACCTCTTCTCATCATAAGGTACGCAGCAACGGGAGAATCTATCCCGGAAGAAATAAGGGTGATCAATCTTCCAGAGGAGCCTACAGGTAATCCCCCAACTCCAGGATATCTTTCTAGGAAAGCATAGGCCTTTCCTTTAATGATTTCAATTCCTATCACAAGCTCGGGATTTCTCAAATCCACCTGCCATCCAAATTCTCTCACCACAAAATCTCCAATTTCTCTGTTAATCTCAGGAGATGTTCTAGGAAAATCTTTATCTAACCTCTGAGCTTCAACTTTGAAACTGGAAGGCTTGTACTCTCTTAAAATTCGGGAAAGATAGTATGGGAGTTCCTCGTACTCCAACTCCTTGGCAGGAGAAACAGAAGTAACCCCCGGACATTTTGCTATTAAAGGTGCAGCTTCATCAGAAGCATAAACGAATATTCTCCCCCGCAGAATCTTTGTTCTCGAGGAATATCCATACCTTCTCAGCTTCCTCTCAATATTCTTTGCTAGAAGCTCCTCGAAAAATTTTCGATTTTTCCCCTTCAGTCCGAGCTCTCCATATCGAACTATGATCATCGATTACCAAAGGGGTGAGAAATATAAAAAATTATTCTACGTGCACAGTGTTCTTATCACAAAGGAAATATAGGATAAGTAAATTCCATCAGTGAGGTGGCTCTATGAGCATTCTCATAAAGAATGGATGGATAGTTACTCAGAATAATAAAAAGGAAGTATTTCAGGGAGATGTTTACATAGAGGATAATATCATCACGGAAGTGGGAAATGTAAATGTGGAGGCAGAATATGTTATAGATGCAAGGGATAAAATAGTAATGCCAGGGCTGATAAATACGCACACCCATGTTGGCATGACCGATCTGAGAGGAGTGGCTGACGATGTTTCTTTGGATGAATTTCTTCAGAGAATGTGGAGAGAAGAGGCAAGAAGAGGGAAAAAGGAAATTTATGAAGGAGCAAAACTGGGAATCAAAGAAATGCTCAGAACCGGTACAACAACATTTATGGATATGTACTCCGATGAAGATGCCACAGCTAAAGCCTCTCAAGAACTGGGAATTCGCGCCTTTTTAGGCTGGGGTGTTGTGGACGAAGAACTAACCACCCAGGAAGGTAATCCGCTGGAAAATGCTGAGAAATTTATTATAGAGCACAGAAAGGAAGAGTTGATCACTCCACTCATTGCGCCTCATGCAGTTTACACCTGTAGCGAAGAAACACTCCTTAAAGCAAAGGAAATTGCAGAGAAGTATGATACGCTTATGACCATGCATATTTCTGAGACAAGAAGAGAGGTCTATGAGCACAGAAAAAAATATGGGCTGAGGCCTGTTGAATGGCTTAACAAGATAGGTTTTCTTAATGATAGACTCCTTGCTGTGCATCTTGTATGGCTTACTCTGCATGAAATCAAACTTCTTTCCGCCCATGAGGTGAAAGTTTCCCATAATCCCACAAGTAACATGAAACTGGGCAATGGGGGTTCAATGCCACTCCTAGAAATGCTTCAAAATGGTCTTCTCATAACTCTGGGTACTGACAGTGCTGTGAGCAACAATAACCTGGACATGTTCGAGGTGATGAAAATTGCGGCTCTGCTGCACAAAAATGAGAGATGGGACGCAAGCGTGACCACAGCTCAGATGATTCTGGATTTTGCAACTGTTAATGCTGCAAAAGCTCTGAATATCAATGCCGGCTCTATAGAGGAGGGAAAGCTGGGAGATGTGATAATAGTTAATGCAAGAGAACCAAATGCAAGGCCTCTCCGGAAAGATACAGTTGTGGCCAACATAGTGTATTCTCTGAACGGGCTGAATGTGGAGACCACCATAGTAAATGGAAATATCGTGTATTCCAATATGCCTTAAAAATCAGTTATTTTTTATATAATACATTTTTGTGCTTTGCAAAACATATTTATAGAATTATCCAAATTATGCTCTGGATTTTCATGGAGAAGGGCATGCTGGGAAAACCTCTTAAGGATATAATAATCGAGCTCCTTGGAAAGGATGGTAGGTCAATAAACAGCTTGGCGAAGGAACTTGAGAAGATGGGTATAAGAAAGCACAGATTAATTCTAACAGGCTATCTACAGGCTATGGCAGATATGGGCATATTAAGGGAGAGAATTATAAAACCTGCCAAGGTATTCAGTGT
>JAGHBQ010000066.1 GCA_021160945.1 Thermoplasmata archaeon | reverse complement strand
TATAGAAAAGATATACGACAAGAAGAGGCACACCATTCAGATTATCGATGAACCTTATAGCATATATATGATTCATGACCTGAAACATCATCTGGGATGTGATTCCTCACAGAAGTGAGCAGGCATCTTTAAAAACTTTCATTATCCAATTTATCTTGCTCTTTCTCTTTCACTTTTTTCTGCGATACCAGTGCATCCTGTTGGACAGTGTTTTACCTAATCGTTTTCCCATTGCAGTAATAGACCCCAGCACCCATGATTCTGTTTTTCTACTCCATATAATCTTCGACGAAATAATTTCCGTACTCTACACTCAAGTAACTTCGCCAAAAATTTTTTTATCCAGAACTCCATAGGACTTCTCGTGGATGAATTTTTGAAAAGAGCAAAAGAGATTGCCCTGAAGATAAGGGATGCAGAGAGCATAGTGATCGTCACGCATATAGATGCCGATGGCATAACTGCGGGAAGCATAGCCTCGAGAGCATTAGAGCGCCTTGGAAAAGATTTTAGAATAGAGTTTGTGAAGCAGCTTGATTCGAGGAAAATAGAGGAGCTGAAGGATGAGAATCCTCCGCTCATCTGGTTCACCGATCTTGGCAGCGGGATGGTACATGAGATGCATGGTCTTAATGCAGTGATCACAGACCATCATGTTCCGAGTAGCACCCATGTTGTGGTTCCCAAGAATGCCAGAAAGAATCTGACCACTTTCTTTGAGGAGATTAGCAGAACTGATGTGCTGCAACTCAATCCCCACCTCTTTGGGAAGGATGGTGCAGTGGATATAAGCGGTGCAGGCACTACATATCTTGTTGCAAGAGAACTCAATCGAAGAAATGTAGATCTCAGTGCCCTTGCAATAGTGGGGGCGGTAGGAGACCTTCAGGACAGTGAGTATCTCAAGCTCATAGGTACAAACAGGGTAATCCTTAAAGAAGCGAAGGATTATGAACTTGTTGACTATTTTCTGGATGCACGATTTTTCGGAAGGGAGACAAGACCTGTTTATAAGATGCTTCAGTACTCAACGGATCCCATATTGCCAACCTTAACTGGTGATGAGAAAGCCTGTATAAATTTCCTTCGTGAAATAGGAATACCGTTGAAAAGAGAGAATTGGAGAAGATGGATAGATCTCACCATAGATGAAAAGAGACTTATACTCTCAGAGCTTGTAAAACTAATTCTCCGTATGGGTTACGGGTATGAACTTGCAGAGAGGTTGATTGGTGAGAGCTACATTCTGCTAAAGGAGAAGAGTGGAACACCATTAAGAGATGCAAAGGAATTTGCCACGCTGCTGAATGCATGCGGCAGGTATAACAAAGCAATAATAGGTTATAATGTTTGCCTTGGAGATCGTGATAGAAATTACAAGGAAGCATTGAAGATGCTCAATCATCATCGCAGAAATCTCGTTGAAGGTTTAAATTTTGTAAAGGAAATAGGTCTAATTAAAAGGGAATATCTCCAGTACTTCCATGCTGGTGAGAGAATCAACGAGAATATTGTGGGAATTGTAGCATCTATGCTTTTGAGTAAAGAAGCAAAAGAGCAGTTGCCTATAATAGCTTTCGCCAACAGTGAGGATGGGAATATCAAAGTATCGGTGCGTTCACCTCGTTCTCTTGTTACTCGTGGACTTGATTTTTCAGTGATTATGAAAGAGGCATCAGCGAAAGTGGGTGGCTATGGAGGTGGCCACAATATTGCCGCAGGTGCATCCATTCCGAGGGGAAAAGAGGATGAATTTATAGAAATTGTGGAAAAGATGATAAAAGAGATGCTTGATAAATGAAAAGTTTTTTAAATATGCACCCATTTTGCCCTCAAGGTGAATGAAGATGACTGATCTATACGATTATGAATCGCTACTCAAAAGAGTTCGTGATGCTTTACCTGAAAAAATTACCACCAAGGAGAGATTTGAGATTCCTAAGGCAGATGTTATTTATGAGGGTAAGAACACCATCATCCGAAATTTTATAGATATCGTGAAGAGAATAAATAGAGATCCTATGCATGTTTACAAGTATCTTATGAGGGAGCTGGGTACTGCCGGTAATATTCAAGGCCAGAGATTAATTCTTAAGGGTCGCATATCCCACACTCTTATTCAAAATAGGGTGGAGAATTACATCGGGACATATGTAATTTGCTACGAGTGTGGTTCTCCCGATACAGAACTAAGGAAAGAGGGACGTATTGAAATTCTTGTTTGTAAGGCATGCGGTGCAATAAGACCTGTGCATGCCAAAATTGATGTGAGAATAGGACGTACAGTACTGGAAGAAGGAAAGGTATATGAGCTCGAAATCACGGATTTGAGCAGAGATGGAGATGGAATTGCCAAGTATGATAGCTATACCATCTATGTACCGGGAACCAAGAAGGGAGACAAGGTCAAGGTTAAGATTCTAAGGATAAAAAAGAATGTTGCGTTTGGTAGAGTAGTGAGTTAATATGCGTGTACTACTAGATTCCAATGCTCTTCTGATGCCATTTCAGTACAATCTAAATCTTGATAGTGAATTAACAAGACTTTTGGGAGATTACGAGGTATATGTTCCCTCCTGTGTTTTGGGGGAATTGAGAAAACTTTCAAAAAGAAGATGGGAAGCAAAAGCTGCCCTTCAGCTGGCTGAAAAATATACCATAGTGGAAGTTAAAAATCTTGGAGACAAAGGTGTAATAGAGGCAGCAAAAAAATTGAAAGCTGTGGTAGTTACCAATGATAAAGCGCTGAGAATAAAGCTTTTAAGAGAGAAAATAAAGGTAATATTTATGAAGCAGAATCATCTGGTGATAATAGATGATCTCACCTGAGGATATCCATCTTCTTAAGCTTCTTGCGTTGCACAGAGCAAACAAAGATTTTGTGGGAATTACCACCTCTCAAATAGGGAAGGAAATGGGGGTAAGTCAGCAAACAGCCTCCCGAAGATTGAGAAGATTGCTGAATTTGAAGCTTGTGGAAGTTAGGAGAAATGGAAGGAGAATAGCGGTTAAGCTAGCAAAAAGAGGTGTGGATTTACTTAAGAAAGAATTCATAGACTATCAGAGAATTTTCGAGTTAAGCGAATATGTCGAGATTACTGGCGAAGTCGTAAGTGGGCTCGGCGAGGGAAGGTATTACATAATGAAAGAAGGTTATTATCGCCAGATAAAAGAGAAGCTATTTTTTGAACCATATCCTGGAACTTTGAATGTTCGGGTTTATCCCAAAGATATGCAAAAGATTGAAACTCTGAAAACATTGCCTGGAATATGCATTAAGGGCTTTGTATCCGAGGGAAGAACTTTTGGTAATGTGAAGGCCTTTCTTTGCACAATAAATGGAAAGGATGCAGCCCTTATAATTCCGGAAAGAACACATTATACGGATATTATTGAAATCATCGCAGAAAAAAATTTAAGAGAGGAGTTAAATCTTGAGGATGGAACCCCTGTTGAAGTTGTTGTCTTTCTCTAAATTATATTTTCAAAGATCTCTTCAGGTTCCATATCTCTCTCGCAGTATTTGCATTTTATGATAAGAGGATCTTTTGATATCACATAGAACTCGGTAGTTAAAGGTTCATTTTGATTTGTTATGCATCTTGGATTTGTGCATCTTACTATCCCAACTATTCTCTCTGGAACCTCTACTCGATGCTTCTTCACAACTTTGTAATCCTTTATTATATTTACCGTAGCAGCAGGTGCAACCAACGCAATTTTGTTAAGTTCTCTCTCCTCAAGATATCTATCTTCGATCTTCACTATATCTTTCCATCCATATCGACTTCTAACATGCATTGCTATACTCACCGAAGACCCTATATCTCCTTGAATATTCAGAATTTTCAGCACCTTCAATGCTCTGCCGCAGGGGATGTGATCTATGACTATTCCATTTTTAATCTTCTGAACTTTCAGAGTTTTTTCCTCCTCCATCAAATCACCCCCAGAACAAGCGCAAGTAGAGCCATTCTAATAGGCACACCATTGAATGCCTGCTGGAAATAACGTGCATTTGGCAAATGATCAACCTCTGGACTTATCTCATCTACCCTCGGAAGAGGATGCATCACTATGGAGTTCTTCTTTGCTTTGCTTAGCAGCTTCCGGGTAATGCGATAGGTGCCTGCAACTTTGCGATATTCCGTTGGGTCAGGGAATCGCTCTTTCTGAATTCTTGTTACATAGAATACATCAATTTCATCCAGAATCTCTTCAAGATTATCTGTCTCCACAGGTTTATTCTTAAGTTCCCTAATTATATGCTTTGGCATTCTCAGAAGTGATGGAGATACCAGATATAGATTTGCATCCAAGCAACTTAGAATATATGCCAGAGAATGAACGGTTCTTCCATACTTCAGGTCTCCTATGAGGGCAACATTTAACCCCTTTATTTCTCCAAATTCCCTGACCACAGTGAAGAGATCAAGCAGTGTTTGTGTGGGATGCTGACCTGCACCATCGCCTGCGTTTATAACTGGATGCTCGGCGAATTCAGCAGCCAATCTTGCAGAACCCTCAAAGGGATGACGTATAACTATAACATCACTGTAGAGATCCACTATACTTATGGTATCGGCCAGAGTCTCACCCTTAGAGATGGAAGTTGCCTTTGGATTAGTGAACCCTATTACACTTCCACCCAGTCTCTGCATCGCGGTCTCAAAAGATAATCTCGTTCTGGTGGAAGGTTCGAAGAAGAGGGTTGCTAGTACATAGCCCTGGAGTATATTGCTCTTTTTCTCACCCTTTGCAATAGGAATCATTTCCTCTGCAACTTCAAAAATCCTATTTATCTCTTCCTTAGAAAGCTCTTTAATCGATACAATATCTTTTCCCTTGAACATCATGACTATATGGGTGAGATATATTTAAATTTTCTTAACCTCTAAGTATGCGAGAGGTAATGGTAAGAAGAGCGTTCACCAAGGCCTCTTTATCTCCTGTGCAATTTACACCAGCAGCTTTTTTGTGTCCCCCGTAACTACAGGGAAAATCTTCCTTAAGTTCTCTGTATATCTCCAGAAGGTTGAGCTCTCTAGTTCTCCCCGAAATTCGCACTCTATTATTCTTCTGTGAAGCAACAAATACTACATCGCAGAATTGTAAAAGGGTAGTTGCACATATACTTTCATTTGCACTAACAAATGTGGCACATATAATTTTATTTCCCACAGTTCTGTATCTCATACGCTGAAATCCTTTAAGCACAGAAAT
>JAGHBQ010000091.1 GCA_021160945.1 Thermoplasmata archaeon | reverse complement strand
GTTATAGTTAACGGGAAAGAATATACGGTGCAGATTGAAGAACTTGGAGAAAACATTCCCCAGACTGCTCCAGTGCAAACTCCCTCAGTGCCAGAATACACCTCCGCACCCTCCCAGGAGACAGGTGTGGTTGCACCCACTCCTACGCCCACACCCTCCGTCGGGGGTAAGGGAACAGTAACAGCACCCATGCCAGGGAAGATCTTAGATGTTAAGGTTAAACCGGGAGATTCTGTGAAGGAAGGAGATGTTCTTATAATACTGGAAGCTATGAAAATGGAAAATGAAGTCGTGGCTCCATTAAAGGGTGTCGTCAAGGAAGTAATGGTAAGTCCTGGAGATTCTGTTAACAGGGGTGATGTACTCGTAGTTATCGGGTGATAGAATGATCGATATATTCACCAACCTCATGGGGATCTTCGACTTCACTTGGAAGGAATTGGTGATGATAACAATTGGTGCCATATTCATAATTCTTGGTATCAAATATAAAATGGAGCCGCTTCTTCTTGTTCCAATAGGATTCAGTGCTATCATCGTGAATCTTCCATTGACAGGTATAACCGAAGCCCCTCATGGATTCCTGTATCTTGTGTATAGATATCTTATAAGCACAGAAGCCATACCTCTCATAATTTTCTTGGGTATAGGAGCTATGACAGATTTTGAGCCTCTTTTGGCCGATCCAAAAACTTTTCTTCTTGGTGCTGCAGCGCAGATAGGCATATACTGCGCCATGCTAGCCGCTCTGATATTTGGATTTAATATAAATCAAGCGGCAGCAATAGGTATAATTGGAGGAGCTGATGGCCCAACAACAATTTACACTGCCACCAAACTTGCACCTGAAATTCTTGGAGCCGTTGCAGTAGCTGCTTACTCTTACATGTCTTTAGTTCCAATAATCCAGCCACCAGTTATAAAAGCGCTCACAACAAAGAAAGAGAGAAATGTGATTATGGAACCCCTCAGAAAGGTTAGTAAAAAAGAAAAAATTCTATTCCCCATAATTACAACTATAGTTGTAGGTCTTCTAGTACCAACTGCCCTGCCACTTGTAGGCATGCTTATGTTTGGAAATCTCCTTAGAGAATGCGGAGTAACTGAGAGATTATCAAAGACTGTTCAGAATGAGCTCATAAACATAGCCACCATATTCCTTGGGCTTGGGGTGGGCTATATGATGACCGCAGACAAATTCCTGAACCTTCAAACAGTAGAGATTCTTTTCCTTGGTGTAGTTGCCTTTGCTACAGCCACCGCGGGAGGAGTTCTCCTAGGAAAATTATTCTATTTACTCTCACATGGAAAAATAAACCCCATGATAGGTGCTGCAGGAGTTAGCGCCGTGCCCATGAGTGCAAGAGTTGTGCAGAGAATGGGCTCTAAGGAGAATCCCAGGAATTTCCTACTCATGCATGCCATGGGACCCAATGTAGCTGGAGTAATTGGCTCAGCAATAGCTGCTGGAGTCTTCATTGCTTTCCTCTCTTAGTAGCACTATTTTTTATAATATGTTACTTTTTAACACGAAATATTTTTATAGTGCTACGAAATCTCCTCCATGAGGTGAGTAAATGGCATGTTTCCTGGTTCCGGGAATAGAAGGTGCTGTTACACTGATTCTGGCAAAGCTAATAGGAAAGGAAAGAGCAGAGAAGCTGAAGCTCAGATGGCTCAACACGATGCTGTGGGGTGGTGTTGCCCTTCTTGCGATAGAGCATATATGGCATGGGGAAGTTGTGCCATGGCCCCCATTTCTCACAGCAATGAGTAATCCCGCAGACACTGCTGTAATGCTCCATGAGATGGCAACCCATGGAACTCTAATGGCCGCTCTAGTAACCTTAGTGTGGGGCGTGCTTCTTAAGATACATTCTATGAAATTGAGCCACGTTGCTAAGGAGCCTATTAGGCAGTGATAAAAATGTGGCTGATCGCCATCACTTTCTTGGCTGTGATCTCCACCATTCTTTGGTATTTCAACAAGAATTCATCTCACTATAAGCTTGATACCCTAGCTCTCATCTCCTGGGGAACAAGCATCATGGTATTTGCAGACCACCTCATGAGCTACATTGAAGAGGGAGAATTTTTCGATTTTTCCACTAATGCCATGCTTCTCACTGCAATTCTACTTCTATTTGCTCTCTTTCTCTGGATGCTTTCCCTTCTTATCAGAGATCCCCTCAGGAAATTCAAAAGGTCCCCTACTTAAACTATTTATTCTTTTTTCTCTTTCGCAGAGAATAGTTAGCACCAGCTCTTTAAGTTCTTCAGTGCTCTCCAAAGAAAATTCTTTTCTATATGGACAGTCCTTATCAAGAAGAATTTCATCATTCTCATAATCGTATATATGTGGATAATATTTACATCCTAGTGGTCGATGAGGATATATTTTACACCTTCCATTTTCATCCAGAAAAATGCATTTATCATCTTCATTTTTAAGATATATAAAACCATCTTTCTGATAGTAGAAATCTTGGTATCCCAGAGAAATGATGCGATTTACATCATTTTCAGTAAGCATCATTTCAGTATTGTAACAGCATTTTGAACATCCATGCCTGAGACAAGGATTCTTCATGGCTCCACTTTTGTTACCTGAAACTTCACATTTTTTACCCCTCTCATTGACATAAGCCTGTCTGCAATTTCTTTGATAATCTTTGCCTTCCCATGCACTATAACAACTTCTAGGCAATTTTTTTCATCCACATGCACATGTATAGCAGCTCTTATTTCTTTTACAAAACTATGCTGCAAATGAGTGATCCTCTCTGTTATTCCCCGTACCTCATGATCGTAAATGACTGTTATGGTGCCAAAAACATCAGGATTTTCCATTTCTAAACTCTCGTTTATTAGTGCCTCTCTTATTAGATCTCTTATGGCCTCAGATCTCGTTATGTATCCTTTTCTCTCAATATAATTATCAAATTTTTTCAGAAGGGCGTCATCTATGGAAACCCCAAATCTCTGTATCATATAAAATAGTATGAAAAATTTGTATAAAGGTGTTACCCTTAATTTCTTCTCTTGTAAATATTTGCGATTGCTACCAAAATAATAATTCCCACAGGGAAGACAGGTACCAAGGATAGCTTCGGTATATAGCTAGATACCGTTAATTCCACATGTTTTCTTCTGTTATCGTCCACCTGAAAGTCGATGGAAACATACCAATAAGGTGAATTTGGTGGAAGAATTGTATCTGTGATTCATAGTTGCTAGGTTTAGCATGTAAAAGCCATTTTCATCGGTGTATGCATATATTCTCTCTCCTGTATCATTGTTATAAAGTTCTACCTTAGCACCTAATATCGGATTTCCCATTTCGTCACTAACATGTCCCCATACAATGTAAGGGTCTGACTGATCATAACTTTGATTTTTTGGTTTCAGAATAGAATCACTGGTTTCAAGAAAGTAGAGCATAGCTTCATAAAAATCATCACAGCAAGTCTTTATTTTAGAGGGAGAAGGATGAAAACCGTCCTGAGTGTAGAAATTTCCATAAAGAGGCTCCATCTCTACTGCTATGGCCATTTTATTGAGTTTTCCATACACCCAGTCAGAACTACCTCCTAGAGCATTGTAGCCTATAACTTCATAGGGCTGGCCATATGAAAAATGGTTGCTTGGATCTCCATTGAGCTTTGTTAGTCTTGCCATATTTTTTCCCAGATGCTCGTAAAAGGATTGATGTGGTGGAGGTACAGATGTATAAAACCATGGGAGTAGAATCGCTGCGCTAAAACTGTAAATCACCACAAAGGAATCGATGTCTTTGGACAATATTAAATCCCGTTCAGCCTGAGTCATCGGCTCACTGAAGGGTGCAGGACCATGATAAGTTGGAGAAAAAGGATGCGGATCTCCTTCACTCCAGTGCCAATCCCAGTTTCTTTCTGGATCAACACCTTCACCCTCAGCATTCCATTTATCCATGACCTCAAGTTTTCCATTACCATTATTATCTGATAAGAATCCCTGGCTCTGTGGAATTCTCATCCTCAACCACATTATCGGATATCTTCACAGTCCAAATATCCCGCGGAGAGTCATAACTTTTATCTCAGGGTTCCACCCCCAGGTCTTCCCTATAGAAAACACTTTCATTATACTGCTATACTGCTGAGCCATCTGATGTATGGTATGGTTCATCTCTTCATAGCTGGGATAATGGTCAAAGGTGAACCCAAGCGTTCTATCGATAGGTTCGGATTTAACAGGTAACACCGTAACTAAAGATGCTCCAAATATTATTATCATGATAAAGAGTACCAGAGCAATCTTTTTTATGATCTCACCAAGATTTTATTAATATCAAATATATAATTTTTTCTCATCAGGCATTCATAAAAATTCATATACTACCTTCAGTG
>JAGHBQ010000026.1 GCA_021160945.1 Thermoplasmata archaeon | reverse complement strand
TTATATTACCTGCCTTAACCCTAGCCATGTATCCTGTGGGCCTTATAACCAGACAGGCCAGGTCCATGATGATTGAAGTACTGCAGGAGAATTATATCAGAACTGCCAGAGCCTACGGGCTGCCTGAGAGAATAATATATATGAAATATGCTCTTAAAAACGCCATAGCTCCGGCCCTCATAGTGGTAGGACTGTCCCTTGCTTATACGCTGGTTGGAGCATTCCTCGTTGAGATAATATTCAACTGGCCTGGTCTGGGAAGATACGCAACCTATGCAATTTTGAGCATGGACTACCCTGCAATAATTGGGGTAGTAATCATTGCCGCATCAGCTTATGTGTTCATAAATCTGATAGTTGACCTGATACAAATGTACCTAGACCCCAGGATCAGAGTGTGATGATTCATGAAAAAGGATGAGATAATTAGGGTATTAAAAATATTGATTCGAAACAAACTTTCGCTGCTAGGCATAATCATAATTCTTGCATTAATAATAACTGCCCTGTTTGCTCCATTTATTGCTCCATATCCCAACCAAGCAAAAGGTGAACCAAATCCCGAAGAGAAATTACAACCTCCGAGCTCTAAGCATTGGTTCGGCACGGATTACATGGGAAGAGATGTTTTAAGTCGCGTTATCTATGGGGCACGAATATCACTTCTGGTGGCAGTAGCTGTTGTAAGTCTCGGATTACTCATAGGAGTTCCCTTAGGATTGCTTGCAGGATTTAAAGGTGGTGTGGTGGATGCTGTGGTTATGAGAGTAACTGATATATTTCTCTCATTTCCTCCACTTCTCTTAGCACTTCTTATCTCTGTCACTTTGGGAAGAGGTTTAGAGAATGTCATAATTGCCCTTGCAGTTAGCTGGTGGCCATGGTACACTCGATTGATACGGGGTATGGCTATATCTATCAAAGAAAAACCTTATGTGGAAGTGGCAAAGAGTATGGGGATAAGTAGCTGGAAAATTATAGGAAGACACATTTTACCTAACGCTATATCACCCGTGATAGTGCAGGGTACGATGGATATGGGCTCTGCGATTCTTGAGGCAAGTGCACTCAGCTTTCTTGGATTGGGTGTGCAGCCACCCACTGCAGACTGGGGTCTTATGGTGAGCCAGGGCAAAGACTATCTTCTTAATTACTGGTGGTATCCTACTTTTCCTGGACTTGCAATATTCATTACTGTCCTAGCCTTTAATCTTGTAGGTGATGTTCTCAGAGAGATTCTGGATCCAAGGTTGAGGAGGCGATTTCTATGAATGTGTTGCTCAGTATTGAAGATTTGCATCTCAAATTCCGTACGTTTTGGGGCACTGCATATGTTCTTGATGGAGTGAATCTGAAGATTTATGAGGATGAGGTCTTTGGACTTGTTGGTGAAACTGGATGCGGAAAGAGTGTTACCTCTATGAGTATTCTTCGACTTCTTCCATCCAACGCCGAACTCTCTGGGAAAATAATTTTTGAAGGTCAGAATCTTCTTGAGTTGCCAGAGAAGGAACTGAGAAAGATACGCGGGAAGAAAATAAGTATTGTATTTCAAGATCCAATGAGTTCTCTTAATCCCCTTTTTAAAATTAAAACCCAAATGGGAGATATAATTAAGTTACATCACAATATTGATAAAGATGAGGCACTAAAAAAAGCAGAGAAGCTTTTAAGAGCTGTCAACCTCCCCGATCCACATCGTGTTTTGGAATCTTATCCTCACCAGCTAAGTGGGGGAATGAGACAAAGAATAATGATAGCTATGGCACTTTCTTTTGAACCTTCTCTGCTGATAGCAGACGAGCCTACCACTGCCTTGGATGTTACCATACAAAAACAGATTCTTGATCTTATTCTAGAGCTCAAAAAGAAATATCACTTCTCTGTGCTTCTTATTACTCACGATCTTGGAGTTGTGGCCGAAACATGTGATAGGGTAGGTGTAATGTATGCAGGCAACATTGTTGAGGTTGCTGATGTGGACGAGTTATTTGAGAATCCCCTTCATCCGTACACACAGGGTCTGCTTTCTGCTATTCCAGATCCGAGATATAAGAAGCCATTAAAACCACTTCGTGGTAATGTTCCTAGTTTGCTCGAACCTCCACCTGGATGTCGTTTTCACCCCCGTTGTGATTTCGCTATGAAGATATGTAGCAAGAAAAAACCAAAGCTTGTTGAATACTCAGAAAATCACACTGTTGCTTGCCATATTTACAGAAGGGGGAATGAAAAATGACCGATGGACCACTTATTAGAGTAGAAAATCTTAAGAAATATTTTCCTTTCAAAGAAAGTTTATTCTCTAGAAAGGTAAAATATCTAAAGGCCGTTGATGGAGTTAGTTTCTCCATAAAAAAAGGAGAGACCCTTGCACTTGTGGGGGAGACAGGGAGTGGTAAGACTACTACTGGAAGAACCATAATGCGGCTCTACGAGCCCACAGGTGGTAAGATTTACTTTGAGGGCAAGAAGATAACGAAGTTACCCAAGAAGAAGTTCCAGAAGATTCGCATGCAGATGCAGATGATATATCAGGACCCCTATTCCTCTCTAAATCCGAGGATGAGCATACTCAACATCATCGCCGAACCCCTTAGACAGCTCAAGGTTGAAAACATAGAAGACAGAGTTCTTGAACTTCTCGAATCTGTGGGGTTGAGTAAAGAGCATATGTACAAATACCCAGATGAAATAAGTGGAGGGCAGCAGCAAAGAGTTGCAATAGCCCGCGCTCTGGCAGTAAACCCCAAGTTTCTGGTTCTTGACGAACCCACATCTGCGCTTGACGTGTCTGTTCAGGCTCAGATTCTTAACCTGCTGGAAAATCTCCAGAAGGATAAGAATTTCACATATCTTTTCATATCCCACGATTTGAGCGTGGTACGCTACATATCTCACAGAGTGGCAATAATGTATCTTGGGAAGGTTATGGAAATAGGCACAGTGGAGCAGATATTCGAAAATCCCCAGCATCCATATACCCGCATACTCTTGGAATCTGTGCCCATCCCGGACCCGAAGGATAGAAGAAGGAAAAAACTGGTATTGCCAGGAGAGATACCAAGCCCCCTCAACCCTCCTTCGGGTTGCCCTTTTCATACTCGTTGTCCCTTTGCAAAGGACATCTGCTCAGAAAAGGAGCCAGATTATGTGGAGGTTGAGAATGGTCACTTGGTAAAATGTCATTTTGTGGAGGTGATGAAGTGAATGATGTTATAATTGTGAACCCTGTTAGGGTAGAGACAGGAGAAATGGAGCGTGAATACATAAAGAGATACTATCCGGAAGATGAACCGAAGATAGTGAATGTAAGCAACGGCCCAGAAACCATTGAGAGCTTCACAGAAAAAACTGTTGCCTGTCACGCGATGATGGAGAGAATCGATGAGCTTAAAGATAGTGGTGCCGTTGTTATAAACTGCTTTGCCGACCCCTGTCTTTTTGAACTAAGAGAACTTCTCGATATTCCTGTTTTCGGTGCTGGAGAGACCACAATGCATATAGCAGCCATGCTAGGTGAGTTTTCAGTAATAGGCCCAGGAGATAATATGATTTCATGGGTTCGTATTCAAGCTCGAGAGTATGGAGTGTTTGATAAGCTGATTTCCGTTGAGAAGGTGTATATGGGCGTGAAGGATATTCTGAGCGCTACGGAGAAGGTTTATCAGGGTACAAAGAAGGCTACTGTGAAGTGCATAGAAAAAGGTGCTGATGTTGTGGTTCTCGGATGCACGGGGTTCAGTGTGATAGCGGAGCAGCTTCGAAAAGAAATCTGGGAAGAGTACCGTATTCCGGTTCTCGAGCCACTTCTGACCACATACTCAGTTGCAAGGTCTTTCCGTATCCCCCATGGGAGGAGAGGCTTGTTTGCAGGACATTAAGGAGGTGAAAAAATGAGAGAGTTGAATGAAGAAGAACTGAAAGATATGATAGTGGGCTGCACTGTGCTTGGAACTGGCGGTGGTGGTGACCCTAGAGAAGGATGGAGCATGGTGAAGGAGGCTTTGGAGCATGGAAAGAGGGTGAGCCTAGTAACTCTTGATGAGTTGCCTGAGGATTCTATAGTGGCAGTGCCCTATTTTGTGGGCTCTATAGCACCAGGACTAGAATCTAAGAAAGAGGTGAAAATCCAAGACCCCATAAAGATGGCCTTTGAGAGAATGGAAGAGTACTTGGGTAAGAAAATAGATGCGGTTGTGGCTAGTGAGCTTGGCGGCGGTAATACAGGGGTTGCGCTAAGCATTGCGGCCCGGTTAGATTTGCCAGTAGTGGATGGAGATCTTCTGGGAAGAGCTGCACCTGAGTTACATCAGTGTACAGTGCACATATTTGATATTCCTATGTATCCTTCGGTTATAGTTACAGAAACAGGCGATGTGGTCATAGTTGAACAGTATGCAGATATTGATGATTATGAATCTATAGCCAGATATCTGTCGGTACTTGGAGGTAAATTCTCCGCTGTTGTGGACACTCCCATGCCCGTTAAAGAAGCAAAGAAGCCAGTGATTGAAGGAACTCTCAGCCTGAGCATAAAGGTGGGCGAGGCTATAAGGAAGGCAAGGGAGAATAACGAGGACCCTGTGGATGCTGTAGTCAGTGTGCTCTCCGGATGGAGAGTGTTTGAGGGTGTGGTGGAGAAATACGAATGGCGCAACGAAGGTGGCTTTCTGAAAGGGGAAGTTAAAGTTACAGGAACTGGAAAATATGAAGGTCTTATACTCAAATCCTGGATAATGAACGAGCATATTATGGCCTGGATTGATGAAAAACCGTTGCTCATGCCTCCGGACCTACTGACGTTTCTAAGAGATGATGGAGCGCCAATCACAAACACTGAGTTGAAAGAAGGTATGAAGATAAACGCGGTTGCAGCACGAGCTCCGGAAAAATGGAGATCCCAAAAGGGTCTGGATTACTTTGGACCACGCAAATTCGGATTTGATTATGAATACATACCAGTGGAGGACCTTATTGAAAGGTGGTCAACATGATTGAGCTTAACGAAGAAGATTTGCATGATCTTATAGAGGGCTGCACTGTGCTTGGAACTGGCGGTGGTGGTGACCCTAGAGAAGGATGGAGAAGAATAAAGGAAGAGCTTGATAAAGGCAGAAAATTCAGGCTTTTAAAACTGAGTGAGGTACCTGCAGATGGCATAGTTCCCATGCCCTATTTTGTGGGCTCGTTATCAGGAAAGAAGGTAAAATCCGTTTATTCAGAAGGAGAAGCCGCACGCTCCTTCATACTTCTTGAAGAATATATGAGAGAAGAATTTGCAGCAGTCATATCCACAGAGCTGGGAGGCGCAAATACCGCCGCAGCTCTTGCAACAGCGGCCAGATTGAATAGACCTATAGTAGATGGTGACCCTGCAGGACGCTCTGTTCCTGGGCTACAGCACAGCACCTACCATATATTAGGTATCGATATAGCACCATTTTCTGTAGTGACTCCTTATGGTGATGAGCTCGTTGTACCACGAGTAAAGGATGATTTTCAGGCTGAGAGGATAGTGAGAAGCATTGCTGCGGCCATACAGACGAATGTTGGTGTAACATCTCATCCTGTGCGGGGTGAGAAACTTCGGGATTCCGTGGTGAAGAATGCCCTGAGCCACGCTATGAAACTGGGAAGAGCACTCAGAGAGGCAAGAGAGGAACAAAGAGATCCAATAGAGGCACTTCTCAAAGAAGGAAATGGTTTTCTACTCTTTCGCGGCGTAGTAAATAGTGCATCTTGGAAAGATCAGAGCGGATTTACCATTGGTGAATTCGTTATGGAAGGTGTGGAAGAATTTGCAAGTGAAAACTATCGAGTTGTCTATAAAAATGAAAATATGATCTCTTGGAGAAATGGAGAAGTAGATGTAATGGTACCTGACTTAATATCAGTGCTCACTCCTGAGGGTTTTCCAGTTACGAATCCTCATGTGAAAAAAGGAAGGGAATATATAGTAGTTGGATTTTCTGCACCAGCGTTGTGGAGAACTAAAAAAGGTCTTGAGATTTTTGGTCCAAAGTATCTCGGTCTGGATACTGAATATATTCCCATCGAGAAAAAACACAGGAGGTGAGAAAGTTGAAAATACTCGTGATAAATCCGGTAGGCACCGATAGGTGGGATGAAAATGATCGCAGAATTTACGATGATTTCACTTCCGAAGGTACCTATGTAGATGTGGTGAGCCTGGAGACAGGTCCAGGCTCTATAGAAAACCGAGTTGCAGAAGCCACGGCTGTACCCCAGGTTGTGAAAAGGGTAAGGGAGCTTTACAGGGACTATGACGGCATAATAGTGAACTGCTGTCTGGATGTGGGAGTTGATGTGATAAGATCCATCATAGATACTCCCACAATAGGTCCCTGTCAGGCATCCCTTGCCCTCGCCTCTGTGATGGGCAAAAGAATAGGAATAGTTACCGTTTCAAAGACAGCCATAGAACTGTTTGAGGAGCTCGTTATAAAGTACAGAATGGAGAAACGAGTTGTCAGCATAAGGGGAATAGATATCTCTGTACCTGAGATAGAGGAAGATATCCAAAGAACTGTGGAATTGTTAAGAGAGGAAATCGATGGTGCCGTGAAAGACGGCGCAGATGTTGTTATTCTTGGATGCACAGGACTTGCAGGATTGGCTAGGGAGGTACAAAAATATTTTTCTATTCCTATACTGGACCCAGCAGCATGCGCTGCCAAGATTCTAGAAGATATCATTGAGATGCGGAAGTGAAAATTATGGATTTACTAGAAATAATAAAAGGTAGAAGAGCTGTCAGAAGATTTCAAGAAAAGCCGATTTCAGTGGAAGATTTAAGAAAAATAATAGAAGCAGCAATATGGGCACCATCAGGAAGCAATCTACAGGCATGGGAATTCATACTTATTACAAAGAAGAAAAATATTGAAAAGATAAAAATGATCTCTCCAGGACTTTTTGGAAATCCCCAGGCATTGATAGTAGTTTGTATAAACAAAGAGAGAGCTAAGAAAGGAGGGAGATTAGGAGAGGAAATGGCTCTGATGGATATCTCTATTGCCTCTCAGAATATGATGCTAATGGCCTACTCTTTAGGCATAGGCTCCTGCCCGGTGGCTTCTTTCAATAAAGTTGCGCTTAATGAATTGCTCAGTATACCCAAGCATGTGGATCCACGATTGATTTTAATTTTTGGCTATCCTTTAAAATGGCCAAAACCTCCCAGAAGAAGACCTTTAGGAGAGGTGTTGCATCTTGAAGAGTTCGGGAAGCATCTTGAATGATAAGCATTTTCAACTTCTATCATTTCTAATAACCAGTGCAAGAGGATGCATTGACGAGCCCTTCATATATGGACCTTTGCGGTTGTTAGATGGAGCATATCGTCTCCTGAGTATAATGAAAGATGAAGGAAAGGTTGATGAAGATTTGGAAGAGCTTCAAAATGAAATAGAAGAATGCATAGATATTCTAATGTACGATGAAAAAGAGTTTGTTAAAATGTTAAATGATCTCTCACAAAAACTTGGAGAAATAATAAAGAAAAAAAGTTAAGGTTAATATCTACATAAATAATGTCATTACATTTATAGAGGAGTGAAATCGTGGTATTCATACAAACTTAATGAAAGTTTTATTTTTCAAATCTCAAAAGTAGCACAAATGGGCAGATGATCTGCAGCATGAGCCCAGAGAGGTACCCAGCATGCAGTTGGCTTGAGATCCGGGCTGTGAAGAATCATATCTATCT
>JAGHBQ010000164.1 GCA_021160945.1 Thermoplasmata archaeon | reverse complement strand
TCTATATAGACATCGAGAGCTTTGTTATAGATTTTAAAATTCTCTTTCATTTTTATTATTTCATTAGTCCACTGAATATATAAAGCGATATCTCTAAGTTTGCTGTAAAGTTTTGGGTTGTTTCTTATTTTATCTGGAGTATTAATTATTAAAACTTCCCAAAACTTACTTTGAAGAGGATGCAAAGGATCCAAAAATGTCTGGTTTTTATTGTGTATTGTCTGAAGCTCTTTATTTATTAATAATTCATTGAGCTTCAATATTTCTTTGTTATTTTCTAAATCCGCTTTAACCACATTCAATATTTTATATTCTGTGGCTTTTATTTTGCGATAATCCCAATATATAAAGATAATTGCACCTATTAATGTGGCAGCTGTACCGCTTATGAAGCCTGTTAGCCAGTCGATAAAATCCATAGTCACACCCCTTATAACTTATCCAGCAACTCTTTTTTCTTTGAGTTATACTCCTCTTCAGTGATGAGCCCCTCATCATAAAGTTTTTTCAGCTTTCTGAGTTTTTCAGCTATATCTTCTTTACTATCCGATTTTGTTGGAGTTAAAGATTGGTACTCTATTTTTTCCTCAGGTGGAGGCGGAGGTGGAGGAGGTGGTGAATACTGCGGTGGAGGGGTATAATCGGAGGTTTTAGACTCCTTTTTAGAGTCACTATACATTATCACTGGTGTAGTTCTTTCTGAAATTCTCTTGTAAAATCTTCCAACATAATATATTATTGCTCCCAAAATAATTACAATAATACCCCCTATACATAATTCATTTGCCTCCGATGAAGATGATACCAGTGCAGAAGCCCCCATGATAATCCCTCCAATTATTATTAGTATGCCCACAACAGCAAGAAGAGAACCACCCAAATACATTCCCAAAGGTCTCATTTTTAAGCCTCCTTACAAATTATCTAAGAGCTTTCTTCTTCTTTCCTTATATTCCTCTTCGGTAATCAATCCTTCCTCATAGAGCTCTTTCAACTTTCCTAATTTTTCAGTAATTTCATCTTCTTCTTTATTAACTTCTCCTATACCTATCATCTGTTGCTCTGTTTCTAAATTCTCTGTGTCTTCATCTCTCACATCATAATTCTCTTTTCGCTTTTTAGATCGCCAAACCAAACCAACAATCACTATTATGAAGATGACCAACACTAACACTCCCATTGTAAGGGATGCAATGTCCCCTCCATTACCTGCAGCATTATTCAAAATACTTTTTTTCACTGGCTCCAGAACTACCTCTTTTTTCAGATTACCAGAAACTACTAGGGTAGTCTGATAATCTTTGTAGTTATCTGCTTCCACACTCATGGTGTATGTTCCCTTCTTAATTTGAATGGAAAAATACCCTGCAGAATTGGTATGAGTGGTCTTTGGGCCTATGGTTATTGTAGCTCCAGATATTGGCTTATTAGTGCCACTCTCATATACATATCCAGATACTTTGTATAATATTGGAACGAGATAGAAATTAAGGTCCGTATTGCCATTTATTGTTACCGTCTTAGTTTGAGAGTAATATCCATCTGCTGTGATTTTTATAATGTAAGTTCCAGGATATAGTTCTATACTAAAGTAGCCATTATAAGCGGGCTTATAACATACTATAGCTCCATCTTCTGTATCTATCTCATAATTTGCTTTAATAGGCTCTGAAGTACTTTCATCATACACATGCCCGGTCAGAACATATTGGATTGGCGGCACGAAAATGGATGAATCAACATACTTAGTGTAAAGGATGCCCCACTCAAAAATTAGACCTGGATCTGCTGCTTTTATACCTATTTTAAGGGCATGATAGGTGTTAGTTGTAATTTGCTGAGGTATCGGAATATGATAGATATTGAAAGACGCCGAATCACCACTTTTTAAAATATACGGTTTATCATCAGAGACATCATTAGAGTAATAGTAATAATTTTCATTCATCCAATCAAAATGCACACCTACCCATACTATTTTCATACTGGAGCTCCCTGTATTTAGAATGTTGATATGGAAATCTATATATCCACCAGGCTTCGGGATATCGGATGTCCATTTTACATGAACACTCCATGCATTAGCACTTCCTGAAAATATCATCATAGAAGAAAAGAAAAAACCAAAAACCATTATTACTGTTATTGCTTTTCTATACTTCACGGCGGCATCACCTCACTATACCAATCCACCAATAAAGGCTTTTCCATCTCCAATCCTCCAGGTCTTCATGATTTAAAAATTATTTAAACCTTTCGAAGATTTGCGATCCTATCATACTCCTCCTTCTCTCTTTTTTGCGGTGCTACAGCAAACAGTGTATAGCACAATGTCCATTAGCATACCTAGAAGCTTTTATTTTCTCTTGCCCTATATTTTTATCCAGGAGGAGATAGAAATGCTCTCAAATCTTTTTTAAATTCGTCACGAATAAAAGTATCTCTCTCAGATAGAGTTCTCATTCATCTCATTCTCAGCTTGCTCAGGCTCTACAATAATAAGATGTTTTTCCTGGGCTTTTTTAAGTAACGCCCTTCTCAGTTTTGGATGTGACCATATAAAATTGATATGTTCGCAGTTAAAAGAGCCACAAGCCTCACAATAAAGATACATTCTTCTCCCATTTATCGTTATATCTACATCTACAATATTCTCCCGACCATCTGGCAAATACTCAGAAATTCTTATGGTGTTTTCATACATGTTGAAATGTACCATCGCCCTCATATGTTTGAATCTCTCTTTCCAGTCCGGACTCATAGTAGCATCAATTTTTGAAATGGCTTCATAGACTTCTTTCCCCCTATCCGTTAAAGAAAGTATTATGCCCTTACCTCTCTCTTTTTCAACAATTATCCCTAACTCTTCCAGTTTTTGGATACTCTTTTTGAGAAGATAATAATTTTTCTTCATCCGTGCTGCCAATAGTCCTATATTGGTTTCTCCTTCTTCATATAAGATTTCCATAATTGCAACGGCATGCGGTATCTTCGTAATTTCCCTTATCACATGTTGATATTTGCAAATAGCATTATAACTTTTCTTTTTTATTTTCAAATGTTAATGGCAGATGAAAACATTTATATACATCTTTTGCCATTACT
>JAGHBQ010000012.1 GCA_021160945.1 Thermoplasmata archaeon | reverse complement strand
ACCCCCAAAAGAGGGAGGGGTTTAGAAAGGGGAAATGAGTAACGTTAGTTACGAGCAAGCCCTCCGAAGGAGGGCGTAGCGTAGGTGCCCCTTCGAGGGTTTAGAAAGGGGGTGTTAACCCCCTTCTTAGTGGGGCCGCTGGGATTTGAACCCAGGTCACCGGCTTTTCCGCAGGAGGGAAGGGTGTAGAGAGGGAAACCATAGGTGTCCCTCCTTCCCGAAGCCGGAAGGATGCCAAGCTACCCCACGGCCCCAGCTATTAGGAGAATTACAGAGTTGTAGATAAATTTTTAGAGAGTAATAATGGTTCTCACTATACAAGCAATATTTTTTCCCATCCTCTTCATCATCTCCAGAGTTCCTTTATGGGAAGTCTCTCCACCAACAAAGTTTACTACAATAGCAACTGGCTGATAACATAACCCGAGTTCTTTGGTCAGTTTTGCCTCCGGGGCAACGGTCATACCAACCACATCTGCGCCGAGAACCTTAAGCATACTTTTCTCTGCCTTTGTCTCAAATTGTGGCCCCTTCATTGATACATATGTCCCCCTTATAGGAATTCCTGTCTTTTTGTTTATCTTCTCCCTTAGCTCTCTGCAAAAAGGCTCGTACATATTCACATGATACGCCTTTTCATTGTGGTATGTCCATACCTTTCCTGTAAAGTCTATAAGATCATCGGGTAATAGTACTGTGCCTGGTGGATATTCTTTTTTGAGAGAACCGACAGAACTTATTGCCACGATATCTTTCACCTTCAATAATTTAAAGGCCATCATATTGGCATGATAATTTATTCTGTGTGGTGGTTTGGGAGGATAGCCATGTCTCGAGATGAATAAGAAATTTTCACCCTTTAAGATATTGACCTCACCGTAGGGCGTGCTTATTGTTTCTTCTTTACCCTGAAGCCCTTCCATGCCTTGATAAAGTCCGCTGCCCCCTATTATGCCGATCATTTTCTTAACTCTCCCAATGTGGTTATCCTTTCTGCGAAGGCGTTATGCTTGTGTATACTTTCTTCGCTTTCACTGCGTACAACCACAAGAACATCATCTGGAAGCTCACTGTATTTCTCCACAATACGGTGAAGAATTTCCCGTACCACATCCTCTACAAACTTTGGATTCTCGTGTGCTCGGAGAACTACTTCTCCCTCATCTTTTCGCTTTAGAATTTCGTAAGTTGGAGAGGACATGGAATTCTCAATTATATCTATCAGATCATTTGCCTCTATTTCGTATCCTTCAGGAATCTCAAGCATAACAGTTGCAATGTTTCTCTGATTATGTGTCGGTACGGGAATCTTTTCTATTAAATGCTCTCCATACTTTTCTTTCATAATTGCCCTTACAGTCTCCATGGCACAGGGGCATGCGGTCATTCCTATAACTTCTACACCCACCATTTTCTTCACACCGTTTTCATCAATTTTTGCCCTTCCAAGAAGTCCATAACGCTCAATGGTTTTCCTTCCCAGAGGTGTTTTTCTTTCCAGAAAATAATCAGCATGGAGATTTACCTCTGCATATGTTGCATACTCGTGCCTCTCCTTTACCTTCCTCACTATTCTACTTGCCAGATTTTCTATTCCTCTGCAGGGTTTTGAAACGCTCTCTTCCACTATTTCTGATATAACTTCAATGTTGCGAGACATATCAGATCCTTTTTTAGAAGGAGGTAAATCAACATAGATATCTATGGTTGTAACAAGAGTGATTGTTTTATCTCCTCTTTTCACGAATATGGGTTTAATCACATTTTTGACGCCAACACGAGTAATTCTGAACCTTCTTTCAGGTCTCAAACTTTGAACATCAGGGTACATCATCTGGAGATTGGCACCTGCAATAAAAAGATTTTGTGTTCTTCCCACATTCAAATCCGGTTAAAAATCCTTATTTATTATCGCATGATTCTCTATTGTTGAATAAGGGAAATAATGTATATATTGAGATGGGTGATTAAGAGCAGGTGATGATGATGAAATTTCATATATTAAAAGAATCTCCGCAGAAACTTTCAACAGCTCTTCTCTCTGTTAATGTGGGATGGGCACATGAACCTATGGGATTAAAAGGTATATCCCATTTTCTTGAGCATGCCATTTTCTTAGGGAATGAAGAGTATAAAGAGCCCAGATATTGATGTGGGAGTTTACGGTGTAACTTTGGATGGAGAAACCTTGGAGGAGAGAACGATTTTCTTTTTTAATTCCCTTGAGAAGGATATGGATGAAATCCTCAGGGTTCTTCTCTCACTTGTATTTAACCCATCATTTGATGATAAGAAGGTAGAGGAGGAGAAAATCAGTAAGATTTTACCTACAGTGGTTAAAGAGGAGGATTATTATCCGTGGGAACTTGCCTACGAGTGGGCAAGAAATCTAGTTTTTAGCTGGGATTTCAGATACAGTATGGGTGTAAAAGAGGAGATAAAAAGAATGGGTGTTGCTGATTTATATAAATGGCATAGAAGATACTACAAATCTGAGAATTCCATACTCATTTTGTCATCCGAGTCCAATTTGGATATTGAGGTACAGGATGGTGGCGAAGCTCCCGTTTTTCAAAAGATAAACCATGGGAAAAACAAAGTAATATTGAACAGGAGTATTGAAAATGCCGAAATAGTTTATGGTTTCCCCTACCATCATTATGATCTGAGGGTACATCTTCTATCAACGATTCTGGGGAACTATCCCACATCAATTTTGTGGAAGGAGTTTCGCAAAAGGGCATATATGGTAGATGCGAGGGCTGAGTGGCATAATAGTAGAGGTGGATTTTTCATCTATATAGGAGCAAATAGTAAAGATGTTGAAAAAATCAGAAGGGAGTTTCAATCATTCTGGGAGAACTTGAAAATTAAAAAAGAGGATGTTGAGATCGCAAAGAAAATCCTCAATTTAGAAATGCTTCAGAAGGACAGAAGTCCGTACAGATTTATTCATCTGCTAAAAATCGATCCTTTGCTCAAATTCGGTGGAGTTGGTGACATATGCGAAGCTATAAGGGATATTTCAGTTGAAGATATGAAGAATTTCTTGAACTCACTTGATCTCAATGAGCTAATTGAAGCCGTGGTCAGGTGATTGCACATATATGGTTAGAAACCCTTATCTATCATCGTACTATGAGGTATCGGTGACATCTATGCAGATGAAAATAGCAAGAAACGGTGGATATAGCGAGGAAATGAAGTATATAGCAAAAAAAGAAGGTGTGGATTTGGAAAAACTGAGAAGAAATATTGCCGCGGGGAGAGTGGTCATTCTCAAAAATTCCAATCATGAGGTAGAGCCTGTGGGTGTCGGTTTTCCACTCCGTGTGAAGGTGAATGCGAATATAGGCACTTCCATGGATATAGTTGACGTGGAAGCTGAGGTACGCAAGGCAAAAATCGCAAAAAAGTACGGAGCGGATACAATAATGGACCTCTCCACTGGTGGAGATTTGAATGAAATTCGTCGCCGCATAATGCGAGAGGTCCCCACAGTCACAGGTACTGTACCCATTTATCAGGCTGCATGGGAAATGCTTCAGAAGAAGAGAGCCATAGTGGATATGACAGAGGATGATATGTTCAACGCAGTTGAGACACATTTAAAAGATGGCGTTGATTTTCTCACCATTCATGTAGGTGTGACAAAAGAAGCTGTGGGAAAGATGAAAAAGCACCCCCGTGTGGTTGGCACAGTATCACGGGGAGGAACGTTTCATGCGGCATGGGTTCTCCATCATGGGGAGGAAAATCCCTTCTACAGAAATTATGATTATCTCTTAGAGCTCCTTTCTGAATATGATGCAACCATAAGCCTTGGAGATGGACTTCGTCCAGGAGGGTTGCCAGATTCTACTGATTTTCTGCAGATTCAAGAGCTATACACCATAGGGCATCTTGTGAAGAGAGCTCGGAAAGCTGGAGTTCAGGCGATGGTAGAAGGGCCTGGTCACATACCTATAGATCAAATAGAAGCAAATGTAAAGATGGCAAAAATTGCGGCTGATAACGCACCTTTCTATGTTTTAGGTCCTCTCGTAACTGATATAGCTTCGGGTTATGATCACATAAACGCTGCTATAGGTGGTGCAATAGCTGCACGTGCAGGTGCAGATTTCCTCTGCTATGTTACCCCAGCTGAACATCTTGCTCTGCCAACTGAGGAAGAGGTGAAACTGGGAGTCATAGCCACAAGAATAGCTGCACATGCCGTTAATCTAACTCGCTTTGAAGAGGAATATAAATGGGATTACAGAATGTCAAAGGCTCGTGGAGAGATGAGATGGGATGAGCAGTTGAATT
>JAGHBQ010000147.1 GCA_021160945.1 Thermoplasmata archaeon | reverse complement strand
TCATAGCCTTGAGGTGCATAAACCCTGTAAAGCTTAACGGCGTCCACAAAATCCACATCCTCGCCTGGCTCACCGATGCCAAGTATCACACTGCCGTTTATTTCATTCGCTTCAAACAAATAATTATCCACCGTGTTCAAAAATGGACGCGTGGCATTCTCTGCCCACACCAGCACATTGTTCTCCTCTCTCCATCCTCCATTGTATGTGTACAGGAATGGACAGCCGCCACCCGGAGTATTTCCATTGTCTTGCCAAATAATCTCTATGCGGAATACTTGAGATAATAGAACCACATTATCATCCTGATAATATGCAAATAGTTGGATATAGGGATATTCAGTAGAGTGTAAATGTGGTTTATTCCACCATACATGACTTATGTATGTATTAGTAGATGGATTTGTATTAGCTATTTCTGAATATTTGCCATCATTCCAATCAACATAATAGCTTACTCTCTTTACTGGGGCACTTGGAAGACTTATATAGAACTCGTACAGCTCTCCCTTGTTTATTATCAAGCTCTCCACAGTACCTCCCGGATTATAAGTAATTGTGTCGCCATCTTTCTTCTTTACTGTAGGAAGAGGTAATCCAAATCCTGGAATTGTGTAGACAGGTGCGTTTCCATGTCCTTTTGAAAGAGTTATCTTTACCACTGTAGAGAATTCGAATGGGTGCGGTGTACTCCCATGGTTAGGTGGACCGTAATGGAACCATACTTTAAAAGATAAAGGTATATCAAGAGTACGATAAGGTACATTCGAATCTTGGGGCAGTTTATCTGCCTCTATATGCCACCGATATGTTTGATGGCTTGCCACTATCCAATGTTTATAATGCCAGAAATACTCAGTATGAGAGTCATAGGTTGTATCAGAACTTTTATCATTATGTTGCTGCTCATAAGCATAGTCCTCAGCAATTTTTAGCACAGGCTGAGAGAATATGTATGAGGCTACAGCCCTTGGATTTGAAGATCCCGCACTACGCCATTCCCATTTCCATCCATCACCTCCAGTAAGTTCGCCAATAGTAGTTTCCATTTCTGTCAAAATCTCATTCTCAGCCATACTATAAATCTCCTCTATACACCAGGTTCCAATGCCTATTTTGCTACCAAGAAAACCTGCTGGAGACATCCAAGATGTAAACTGCTCATAAGCTCTGATAAGCTGTACGTCATTCTCCAACTGATTCAGCAGATTAGTTCTCCACCTTTCATAAGCTTTCTCTAAGTCAGATATCTCATCAATACCTATTAGTTTGAACTGTGCTCGCTCTGATTTGCTTATAAATCGCTCCCAATTTTGAGTACCTTGCACATTTCCATTCATCCACCATGTTCCATTCCAGTTTGCTGCAGACGCATGATCAAACATAGATCTTATCTCCCACCCATTGCCATAATACTCTGAGAAATCTGCCACAATTTTTGTTGCTTTTATATAGAATGCATTAATAGGCGGGATATCCCAAGAATTATGAGGTCTATTACTAGGCCAATCTAAATATCTAACCGAAGAGTTATCCTTTTCCCAGTTTCCAGCATCATATACAACTTCAATATCTATGATAAAATCCCTTTGATTTTCCATAAAAACATATCCATCATCAGTCGTTGGATCTTCAACAGGCATGATTGAAAATATTAATTTTCCTATCTTTACATCACCGTAGCTCATATGGATTACTATATCTCTCTTGTATATCTGTGTGTATTTTTCTGCATATAAATCATAGAATTTCTGTGGATAATGGTCACTTCCAGGATAATACATTCTCTCGTTTACATCCCTCGGCATGTAATTCGGTGTCCATCCTACCACCATCCCTGAGAAGGACACTAAAAATAATAAAGCACCCACTACTCCTATGTAGAAGAATCCCATTTTCATTTCAAACTCACCTCCTTCAGCCATATATGACTTTGCTCCCAGCCATTAAATTTGAACTGGCCCCAGGTATCTAAAAAGTAGGGGACCACACCTGTTCCATTGTATACATAAAATATTGCAACAGTATAATTTCCAACAACTTTGTAATGGTGTTTCAGGTTCAGCGCTGTGGTCACTTCATAGGTATTATCTCCCCAGAATATATAGTAGTGTGTATAGTTGTACGGTGGAACAATTTTCAAAGTTACCGTGAGTCCATCAACGGTTAGGTTAACCATAGGAGTTGGCAATCCTGGAGCTTGCGTGCCTCCATGCCCTGCTGCAAAAGGCAGAGTAAAATTTAGTAGAATGGAAAAGTCTAGTATTCTTCTTCCCGGTGTAAAAATATAGCCATCAACTTTGACGGGAAATGGAAACCACGGTTGAGAACTATACACCACAGAGTTATGAATGTAGGTAGAGATCTTCACCTCCCTTACACTATCGTTTATTGAGTATATGACTGCATCTCCATTTGGCGCGATTTTATAGCTCCCATTCACTCTCTTCCCATCCAGAGATGTGAGCCAATCTGCATTCCATATGTTTCTCACTGGAGATATATAAGGATAAGAGTCTAATGAGTTATTAATCCTCTTAGGTAAATAGTTATTCCTGTAACTCACTTGCACCTTTCTTATTTCACCCACATCCCCATGGTATGTGAAATTAATAACTGCGCTAAATGTGTTAGCACTTATTTCTACAGGTATAATCTCCACCTCATATAATCCGTACTCTGTATCATTCCATATAACAGTCTCCTTAAATTCCATAATATGATGCATACTCCATAGTCTCTGCCAAAAGATGGAGACTTCATTGAACATTGTACTCCTATTTCCCGAAAATGTTAGATTCTTACCAAAGCAGGCAGAAAAACCCGGGAGCCAATGAGTATATTTTATCCTTTTCTCTATAGGGGGCAGATGCACTACAGGAAATCTTGGTGATTTGGGGGCTTTCGAAAGATAATAATAGTAACCACTAAAAGAGAGTGAGAAAATAATGAGCACTATAGCAAATAGGGCTATTTTTTTCCCTCTCTTTTCACTTTTTTTCAGTCTCTTTCCAACATCATCTAATTTATTCATTAGCTTTTCACCTGTTTTGGGAGTTGATATCTACTTTAGTATATAGCATAATAT
>JAGHBQ010000151.1 GCA_021160945.1 Thermoplasmata archaeon | reverse complement strand
GTAATAGAGAAGATGGAAAAGGTTATGGATGAGTTGAACCTAGAATCTCTCACAGAATTCTTGATATTTAAGTTCCCGTGGGAACGGTGATCTTGAGTGTTGTTTTGTGACCGGCCTTGTCCCATGCCTGAATCTCTATTTTGCCCAGGATTTGAATATTTTCCTCAGGTTCGTAATATCCATTCTTAATCACTGCAGTTTTTCCGTTGATGGTTACATCCGTTACTTCCACATTATCTGTAACCTTTACTCTTATATCTTCCACTTCGTTCCATTTTATACTCTTTATATTCTTAGAAATTTCCTGAGGAAAAGAGTAAATGGTTATCCACGCTGTTCCATTGTAGACTTCCACACTTCTTATCTGAGGCGGCGAGACGTCGTTAAATGGTGGATTTATGGCTACTGTCCAGGCTAGGAACCATATTAGAAGGAACGTGATTATGGCGTAAACCCAATCATTTCTCTTCTGAAATTCTGCATTTAATCTATGAAGTAATGGTTTTAGAGCAAATAGAGTAGCAAACCCCACAATAGCTGCTAGAGCTGTGCTAACAAGAACTTGTATGTACCCTGAGATAAAGCCTATGAAAACTGCCAAGAGAAAGACCACAATAATTCCTTTTGCTTTTTTGAGTTCACTCTTTAAAAACTCCACCACATCAAATTCCGGTTCTTTGAATAGCTCTTTCTCTTCTTCTTCAGGTGTCTTTCTTCTCTTTGCCATATCACATCATCCCATCTATTAAATCGTTAAGCGCATCCTCAGGATTTTTTGCCTTTACAATTCCAGAGGCAACTAAAACTCCCTGCGCTCCCAATTCCATGGCTCTTTTCACATCTTCCCTGTTTTTGATTCCTGCGCCAACAAGTACAGGTATGTCGGCAACAGACTTAACCGCTTCTATTGTTTCTGTAATTGCTTCTGGTCTAGCTTTTGATACAGATATGTCGCCACCAATAAGCTCAGGCGGTTCCATGGCAATAAAATTTGGCTTGAGAAAGGCAAGCGCTCCAGATACCCGAGAATTGTTGGCACACACCACTGAGACAAGTCCCAAGGATTTTGCTTTCTCCACAAGGTAATCTATGTCTGCTATATTCAACCTTTTTTCAGAATGATTTATGAGAACTCCATCTGCCCCTCTCTCTTTGGAAATTTCGAGATTAATGCGACCGGTGAAAGCTCCAAAATCTGTGGCATCAGCATGCTGAATCATGAGAGGGATATTCACCTTATCTCTCAATGCTCCTAAATCTAGGGGGTTGAGGGAAGCAATTAAGCTCACGCCTCTCTCCTCCCATACCTTTTCCATGGTTTTGAGAAGAGAATACGCATTATCCCCGCTCCCTTGGCGGTAAAGCTTGAAGTTCACAATTATGACCGGCGTTTTCCACATAGTAGCCCATAAAGTGGGCAATTAGATAAAATTTTTCATGTCAGCCCTCAATCTGTTCAACTTTTCTCCTCCTTTCTCGCCTCTGAGTTACTATTTTAAAAAGCTGCGTCCCTAATCCATACTTATCTGCCCACTACATCAAGGAGTGATGGACATGATATGAGGTCAGGAGTAGTTTAGAAAAGAAAAAGAGCAACAAGGTTGTGAGCAAAACCCTCTGAAAAGAGGGTGTAGCGTAGGTGCCCCTAAGCCCCTTTAAAAAAGGTGCTTTACCCCCAAAAGAGGGAGGGGTTTAGAAAGGGGAAACGAGTAACGCCAGTTACGAGCAAGCCCTCCGAAGGAGGGCGCAGCGTAGGTGCCCCTTCGAGGGTTTAGAAAGGGGGCGTAGCCCTCTTCTTAGTGGGCCCGCCCGGATTCGAACCGGGGACCTCCCGCGTGTGAGGCGGACGTCATAACCGCTAGACCACGGGCCCCATTTTATGGGAATGAAGATTTTACTTTTAAAGTTTATGCTTGGGTTAATATGAAGTAGAATCCTCTCGCAAAATTTAGTTGGATGAGTGGCCATCCTACTCTCAGTGTCTATACCTTTCAAAATCTTCTTTTTAAATGATTCAGTCACTATATAAGTTTAGGATTGAAAAAAGAAAAAATTATAAAGGAGATGATAATAGCCTTTTATGGATGTGATTTCCCTGATTACGATGACACTCGCACCGCTTCTTCTAATATCTGCCACCGGGTTGCTTATTCTCGGGCTTGGAACCAGATTGGGCAGGATAATAGACCGCCTGAGAGAATTCTCTCAAGAGGTGAGAAGCTGGGATATTTCGGAGGAGAGGATGAAGGTGATCTTGCATCAGAAAGAGATACTGCTGCGCAGAGGAGAGATATGCAAAAATTCCTTAGTGTACTATCATTTCACAATAATGTTTACCGCGGTATCTTCTGTGTTCATATTTTTATCCGCGGTGTGGGAGTTTTTCCAGTACTTTGCCCTTGCTACATTTATCCTTGCGCTGCTTGCTCTTCTCATCGGCTCCATATATGCGGTTTTGGAGATTTCCTGCTCCTATGCCGCTGTAAAGAAGGAGGCGGAGGTGTATCTGCACAGTTCCTGAAAAGTTCTTATATCACTTTTTCTATTTTAAACACGGTGATGTTTGTGAGGTGGAAGGAAGATACATTCTCGAAATTCACCTATCTGGAGAATGTGGCCATCAGCAGTAATGGTGAACTGGTTGCCTATGTTCTCAAGAAGGCGAATATGAAAGATAATAAGTATGAGAACACAATAGTGATAGAGGAACTTGCCAGTGGCAGGAGAAGGTATGTGGAGAACGGCGTGATGCCTAAGTTTTCCCCCGACGGAAGGAAGATGCTTTACCTGAGAAACGATGAGGAGAAGAAAAAGAGTGACCTTTATCTTCTAGAGCTTGATACCATGACCTCCAAGAAGCTCATAGAAGCGAAGAACATAGTGGGTGTGGACTGGAACAGGGATTCCCGGAGAATACTGATTCTTTACTCCAAGAAGCTGGAGGATGAGGATCTATTCTTCGATGAGAATATTCCTGCTTGGTTCAATAGTAAAGGATTCAGGGATATGGAGAAGAATGTGATTCAGGTTTACGACACGGAGGGCGAAACCTCCCTTGAGGAATTTGAGGATGAGTATGTGGAGAGCGCCATATGGCATGGGGAGAGTATCGTGTACTCCAAGGTGGATATTGAGAATCCCTTCCTCTTCTATCACATCAAGAGCTATCGTGGGGGGAAGAAACGCAAGCTCTTCAGCAAAGTATCCTTTTACGCTGCGCATTCAAACGGAAAGCTTCTGCTCCTGCATGGTAAGAAGAAGATGAAGTACATCTCAGAGCACAGGTACCTTCACATATTTGATGGCAAAAAAATTGTGGATGTGAGTTCAAAATACGGACTCACCCATTATCTGGGCAAACTGGATGCCCGGGGAAATGTGTACGCACTTACCCCGGACAGCGGCACCCTCTATCTTGAGAAATTCGAGGATGGAGAGAGAAAGAGGCTTGTGGACGAGGGCTGCTATGTCTATGATTTTGATGTGAGCGCTGATGGAAAGGTTGCCATGCTTGTTATGAGCGACACCTTTCCCGGTGAGCTCTACATCTATGATGGGAAACTGAAAAAGCATACAGGCTACAACGATGAGATAATAAGGAAACTAAAGCCCCGCAAATATGTGCATTTCCAGTATGAGAGCTTCGATGGCAAGAAGATAGATGGCTGGTATGTGAAGCCCCGTGGTTCAAAGAAAGCCCCGATGGTGGTCAGGGTTCATGGTGGCCCAAAGGGTATGTACGGTTACATATTCAACGTTGACACACAAATGCTTGCTGATCAGGGTTACTATGTAATGATGGTAAATCCGAGAGGAAGCGCAGGCTATGATGAAAAATTTTCCCTCGAGGTAATAGGCAAACTCGGTTTGGAAGATTTCAAGGATATAATGAATGGCGTAGAATGGATGATTGAGCATGAAAATATTGATCCTCAGCGGATAGGAATCACAGGAATAAGCTATGGAGGCTTTATGACAAACTGGGCAATAACACAGACTGATAGATTCAAGGCAGCCATAAGCGAAAATGGTATATCCAACTGGTTCACTTCCTACGCATTCTCCGATATCGGTTTATGGTATGATAGAGAGATGGTTGGTAAAAATCCCTTTAAAAATAAGAACTACAAAAAACTGAGTCCCATATATTATGCGGAAAGAGTAAAGACTCCACTGCTTCTAATACATAGTATGGAAGATTATCGATGCCCTCTTGATCAGAGTCTTATGTTCTACCATGTTCTAAGGCAGCTTGGCAAGGAGGCTTACATTGCCATATTCAAAAAGGGTGAGCATGGGCACAGTGTTCGTGGCATGCCTAGGCACAGAATGAAGAGGTACAAGATATTTCTTGAATTCTTTAACTGCAGATTAAAGAGGGATAAACCCTTCAATATAAGAGAGATCCTTGAAAAGTAAAATTTATATCTTCCTTACTTTTTCTTTTAATTATGCTCTTCGTGATGTTTGCAACAGCACATCCTGAAAGATATAGCGATCTTTTCCATCTTCTACACCATGCCCGTATACCTGAGGGTGTGAAAATAAGGGAGAAATTAGAAATCTTTGGGAAGCCCGATGTAGTGGTTATCTTTGAGGCAAATAATGAAGAGCTCGCCTCTAAATTTGTTGAACAGTTCGGAAGGGTGAGCGATGTGATAACCCATCTGGCCTTGAGGGTGAGAGAATGAATTACTATGAGGAAATAAATTTAAGAACTGATGGAGAGGTGGATATCATTGATATTACAGGGATGGTACAGAGCGTGGCGGACAGATCAGGCATAAAAAATGGAATTGCTTTGATATTTGCTATCGGCTCCACGGCAGCTATTACCACCATAGAGTACGAGCCGGGCTTAAAGAAGGATCTTCCTGCAGCTCTCGATAGATTATTTCCTAAGGGAATAAATTATGCACATGAGAAAACCTGGCATGATGGTAATGGGCACTCACATATCAGAGCTTCCTTCCTTAAGCCTGATCTATGCATTCCCTTGGTAAACGGAAACCTGGTTCTGGGAACTTGGCAGCAGATAGTGTTTGTGGAACTCGATGTAAGGAAAAGGAATAGAAG